>JAOZSP010000012.1 GCA_029939615.1 Candidatus Izemoplasma sp.
AAGAAGTTCAAAAAGTATATCGTGCTCAAGGTATTGAAATCTCAGATAAACATATTGAAGTAATCATCCATCAAATGATGAAGAAAATCAATATTGTTATTGAAGGAGAAACATTATTATTACCAGGTGCACAAGTATCAATAAGAGAATTTAGAGTAGCAAATGAAAAGGCATTAAAAGAACGTAAAAAACCAGCTATCGGAAGACCTGCATTACTAGGTATTACAAGAGCTAGTTTACGTAGTGAATCATTCTTAAGTGCCGCTTCATTCCAGGAAACTACAAGAGTTCTTACAGACGCTGCAATTCGTGGTAAAGTAGACAAATTAGTTGGATTAAAAGAAAACGTAATTATCGGAGGATTAATTCCTGCTGGTACTGGTATTCTTAGAGATACTAAATTTGAATATGAAAAACCACAAGTTGAAGAACAAGTAGAACAAGAAATTGTAGATGACAATCCATTTACTTTAGATGATTATCAATTTTAATTAAATAGCTACCTTGCGTAGCTATTTTTTTATGTTATAATATAAAAAGATAAGCCGCTTTAGCTCAGCTAGGTAGAGCAATGCCATGGTAAGGCAGAGGTCGTAGGTTCAAATCCTACATGCGGCACCATAGTTCGCCAGTCTAAGCCCTCGAAGGGCTTTTTCTTTTTTTGCTTTTTAATTTTGAAATTGTCCGTAGCAGAGGTCATCCCCCCTATTTCACCCCATTTTGGAAGATTCTCAAATACTCTTCTTTAACTTTTGTAAATGTCAACGTAAGAAAACTAAAACGGGTGATATAAGAAAGACCAAAAGTGTTTATTTAGAAGATGAAGAATACTTTTTATAGTAACAAAGACCATAGGTATGTTGTTCTTAAGGGGGATACTTTGCAAAAGAGTGTTATAATCAAATATCTTATCTTCTTAAACAGAGATTCTGATTCTTTACCTAAAGTAACAGAAATAACTAGAATTGAGTTGTTGAGACTAATGATAGAGAATCTTCTTGAAACATATGAGTTAAGCTCAAAAATGAGTATTCTTACGATGTTGTGTAAAACTACAAAAGGACTAAAACTTAGGTTCAATACTTTGAATAGTGAATTAATAGATTTAATAGAGGTGAATTGTAATGATAAATAATATTAGGTTTGTGTTAAAGGTTGCTTATGGATCAAATAGAAAACAGTTTATATTAACATTTGCATTTTAAAGGCAAATATTATCTGTAACTTTACATAAAGGTATATATTATTTGATGAAATATGCCTTTTTTAATTAGATAATTCTAATTTTATAAGGGGATACGTATATAATGAATATGGATATGAGTATTTAATGTTATCAAATAAAATTGTAAAATGATTTAATTTAGTAGTGCGTTTTCTTTACTTATGAGATTTATTATGAAGCGAATAGGAACTGTATCAGAATAAACTTTATTATAACACACTAGCATTGACAATCAAATATGCACTGCTATGAAAAAGCGGAACACATGGCCCCCCCCTCTAGAATAAATAATGTATTATAATAATACAAAGGAGTTGATAATATGGTGTATTACAATTCATTATATAGTAATAGAGGTATTAAAGTAGACTTATACTGGATTCAAGCAAATAAAACTGATCACCAATAAGCGAGAGGAGATGCTTTGTGTTAAATGAAATTAATTTCTTTATAATACTTATTATTGTAGTTATTGTTACTTTCTTAGGTAGAAAATATTTAGGTTACAAACTTGGTAAAAAATGGGAAGCATTATTTATTGCGGTAATTCTAGTAATAGTTGCAATACTGATGTTTGCATTAATGTAAGTGATGAATTATGTATTAGAAAATATAGTAAATTGAATTCTAAAGAATCAAAAGAGGTACATTATGTTAGTTGCTGCATGTTTCTCATATGCATTATTTAAATTAACAATTATAAAGAATGGAAATTGTACTGTTATGATATATCTAAGCTAAATGTGGAGGAAGTAGATGAGGACTTATAATTTAAGGGAATTAAGCAAATTAGTATATCAATGTGGATGATATGATAATTTATGCACTTTACAAATATTATTTGCTTTTTGGTTTTACAACTAAAAGCAATCTAAACTGATTGTTTATTTATTACAAAAAATGGTCATCCTCTTTTGATTGGTAAATATACCGAACATATATAGTGAAAAACGAAGACAATATATAAGCAAATTAGTAACGAATTATAGCACTGAAATCGTATAAAAATTAGAGCTTTCTACGATAATAAAATGATCATAATAAAAGTGCTAAATATAAGTTGATGATTTTAAGAGATATTCAGTGAAAATATTAAAAAATGCGACTTTCGAATGCGGTTGACTAAGCGTCTTAATAAAGGCCTTTAAGTGATTGTAAAGTTTAAATGTTATCGATTAATAGAAATTTCAAACACTTTTCCCCTCGGAAAAATGCGAGTTATTATATGTCATTACCGTGGTAAAATGCAAATATTCATTGTTTTTTCGTGGGGAAAAGTGTAAAATAGTAGTGGGTGATAACAATGTTAAAGCGAAAAGTAGAGGATTACTTAATTAAATGGAAAAATCGTGGTAAAAAGAAGTGTTTAATTGTTGAAGGACCAAGGCAAGTTGGGAAGACTTTTAGTGTTAATGATTTTGCTAGAAAGAACTATTTAGAACAACACTATTTTTATATTAACTTTTTGGAGCGTTCAGACTTGGTTGGTCTATTCGATTTGAACTTGGATCCTGTTAGAATTTATCAAGAACTTAGGATTCATTTTGCGAAAAAAGAATTGGTAAAAGGGAAGTCTTTAATCTTTTTTGATGAAATACAAGAATGTCCAAATGTTATTATGGCTCTTAAACCTTTAACGATCGATGGGAGTTTTGATGTTATTGCTTCAGGGTCTTTACTTGGAGTTTCGTATGCTAGTGTGAAATCTTTTCCTGTTGGATATGTTGATCGGTATTATATGAAGTCTCTTGATTTTGAGGAATTTTTATGGGCGGATGGATTTAATAAGAAAAGTATTAAGGTTTTGCAAACTCATTTTAAAAATAAAACCGAGGTGAACCCTAGCACAAATAATCTTTTACTAAATATATTTAAAGAATATATGGTTATTGGAGGAATGCCGGAAGTTGTAAGTGAGTACTCAGTTGATAAAGATTTTAAAAAGGCACTAGTAATGCAAAAGAACATAATTGATGATTATCGTAGTGATATAGCTAAGTATGGCGTTGGAAGAGATAAAGTAAAGATAAAAGACTGCTTAGAATCTGTTCCAGTTCACTTATTTAAGCATTATAAGAAGTTTCAGTATAAACATGTATCAAAAGGTGGTAGAGCATCTAAATATGAGAATAGTATTGGATGGCTTGTAGATAGTGGAATATTAATGAAGTCTTCAAATGTATGTGCTCCAGAGAGACCTTTGAATGCTAATGTTAGAGTCGAAGCTTTTAAATTGTATCTTCATGACAATGGGCTCCTTGTAGGAATGCTTGGTGAAGGTATCCAAATAGAGTTGTTAAAAGGAGATTTAAACGCTAGTAATGGCGCAGTACTCGAGAATGTAATGGCTAGTATGTTAGATAAACTGCAGATGGAATTATATTACTTTGAGAAAAATGCTAAAATAGAGGTTGATTTCTTAATTAGGTATCAAAGAGAAATTGCAGCAATTGAAGTTAAATCTGCGGATAATGTAAAATCAAAATCATTGAACTCATTAATTGATAATTATGGAGTTAGTGAGGGGTTTAAATTTGGAACTAAAAATATAAGTTCTAAAGGAAGTATAACTATATACCCAATTTACATGGCAATGTTTCTAGAAACGTAAAATATTCTTTATAAAAAAATATGAAATAGCGTCCCATTATGGAGCGCTATTTTTGTGGGAAAACCTAGTTAAAAAATTAATTATATATAACTATTGACACGCCTGCATGTGTGGTATATAATGTATTTGCATTTAAATGGATAAAACATGCGGGTTTATGACGGTAAGCCCTAAATTTTATGAAAAAAGCGAACCACCTGGATGAGTGGATTAAGAATGAGAGGAGGAACTAAATTCTATGCCTACTATTAATCAGTTAGTTAGAAAAGGAAGAAAGTCTAAAACTAAGAAATCAAAATCACCTAGTTTAGCTGTTGGATTTAACTCAATTAAGAATGTTCAAACAACTAAGTCTAGTCCGCAAAAACGTGGTGTTTGTACTCGTGTTGCTACAATGACACCAAGAAAGCCTAACTCGGCTCTACGTAAGTATGCTCGTGTTAGATTATCAAATGGACTTGAAGTAACAGCATATATCCCTGGTGAGGGACATAAATTACAGGAACATAGCGTTGTATTATTACGCGGTGGACGTGTAAAAGATTTAGCTGGAGTTAGATATCATATCGTACGTGGTACTTTAGATACAACTGGAGTTGAAAACCGTAAACAAGGTCGTTCTAAATATGGAACGAAAAAAGCATAATTTAATTAAAAGTTTGAAAGGAGGAAAAAGTTATGCCTCGTAAAGGTCACATAGCAAAAAGAGAAGTTTTACCTGATCCACTTTATAACTCAAAGTTAGTTACAAAGTTAATCAATAACATTATGTTAGATGGTAAAAAAGGAACTGCTCAAAAAATATTATATGGAGCGTTCCAAAAAGTTGAAACAATGACAAACCAAGCACCTATCGAAGTCTTCGAAGAAGCTTTAAATAATATTATGCCTACATTTGAAGTTAGATCAAGAAGAATTGGTGGACAAAACTACCAAGTACCTGTTGAAGTTAGAGAAGAAAGAAAATATACGCTTGGATTAAGATGGTTAACATTATACGCAAGACTAAGAAATGAAAAAACGATGGAAGACAGATTAGCGAAAGAAATCGTAGATGCAGCTCAAGGAAATGGTGCTTCTGTTAAGAAAAAAGAAGATATTCATAGAATGGCTGAAGCTAATAAAGCATTCGCTCATTATCGTTGGTAGAAAGGAAATATTGAAATGGCACGTGAATATAGTTTAAATATGACTCGTAATATTGGGATCATGGCGCATATAGATGCTGGTAAAACTACTGCTACGGAACGAATTTTGTACCATACAGGAAGAATTCATAAACTAGGTGAAACTCATGATGGAGCTTCACAAATGGATTGGATGGAACAAGAACAAGAACGTGGTATCACTATTACATCAGCTGCGACAACAGCTCACTGGAAAAACCATAGAGTAAATATCATTGATACCCCGGGTCACGTAGACTTCACGGTGGAGGTATCAAGATCACTTCGTGTTTTGGACGGTAGTGTTGCGTTATTAGACGCTCAAGCGGGTGTTGAACCACAAACAGAAACAGTTTGGAGACAAGCTAATGATTATAAAGTACCAAGAATCGTTTTTGCAAATAAAATGGATAAAATTGGTGCAGACTTCGAATTTAGTGTTAAGACATTGGATGAACGTTTAGGTGCTAATGTAGCAGCTGTTCAATGGCCTATTGGCGCTGAAGCAGATTTTACTGGTATCATTGATTTAGTTACAATGCAAGCCTGGCATTTTGATGGGGCTTCTGATGAAGTTGCTTCGGAAATTGAAATACCAGAGTACCTAGTAGATAAAGTCGAAGAAAAAAGAATAGAATTAATTGAAACACTTTCAGAATTGAATGAAGATTTAATGATGATGTATTTAGAAGGAGAAGAAATTGATACAGATACTTTAAAAGCTGCTGTAAGAAAAGCAACTTTAAGTGTAGAATTCTTCCCGGTATTATGTGGATCAGCATTCAAAAATAAAGGTGTAAAATTATTATTAAATGCAGTTATTGATTTTTTACCATCACCACTTGACGTTGAAGCTATCAAAGGTACAAACAAAAAAGGTGATGAAGTAATCTTACATGCATCAGACGAAGAGGAATTTGCTGCTTTAGCTTTTAAAGTAATGACAGATCCATTCGTTGGAAAATTAACATTCTTTAGAGTTTACTCAGGTAAATTATCTAAAGGATCATACGTAAGAAATGCTTCTAAAGACATTAAAGAAAGAATTGGTCGTATCTTACAGATGCATGCCAATAGTCGTGAAGAAGTATCAATGGTTTACTCAGGAGATATTGCCGCAGCAATAGGGTTGAAAAAAACTACTACTGGTGATACATTATGTGCTGATAAATCATATGTTATCTTAGAAAAAATGGTATTCCCTGAACCAGTTATTAGTGTTGCGATTGAACCAAATTCAAGAGCAGATCAAGATAAAATGGGTAATGCTTTAAGCAAATTAGCTGAAGAAGACCCAACATTTAGAGCTTACACTGATGATGAAACAGGACAAACTATTATCGCTGGTATGGGTGAATTACACTTAGATATCATCGTTGATAGAATGAAAAGAGAATTTAAAGTTGCCGCAAGTGTAGGAGCACCTCAAGTATCTTACAGAGAAACAATAACTACAAGCGCAGAAGTTGAAGGGAAATTTGTTAGACAATCTGGTGGACGTGGACAATATGGACATGTATGGATCAGATTTGAACCAAATCCTGGAGAAGGTTTTGAATTCAAGGATAAAATCGTTGGTGGGGTTGTACCTCGTGAATATATTCCTGTAGTAGGAAAAGGACTTGAAGCATCACTAGCTGGCGGAATTTTAGCTGGTTACCCATTAATCGATCTTAAAGCAACATTGTTTGACGGAAGTTATCATGATGTAGATTCAAATGAAATGGCATTTAAAGTAGCAGCTGGTATGGCTCTTAAGAAAGCTAAAGAAGCTTGTAAAGCAATTTTATTAGAACCAATTATGACTGTTGACGTTATAATTCCAGATGAATATTTTGGAAATGTAATTGGAGACATCACAAGTCGTCGTGGTAGAATCGAAGGACAATCACAACGTGGAAATGCACAACAAGTAACAACAAAAGTTCCTTTAGCTGAAATGTTTGGGTACGCTACAGCTCTTAGATCTAATACACAAGGTCGTGGGAATTATACAATGCAATTTTCGCATTATGAAGCAGCCCCTAAGTCAATTTCTGAAGAAGTAATTAAAAAACGTAACGGTTAATATGACTTTAGACTTGCATTATCTAAAATAATGCGATAAAATATTGTTGGAAAAATATAATAAAATTAAATTTAAAATTTGAAGGAGGAAATTCAAAATGGCAAAAGAAAAATTCGTCCGTACGAAACCTCATATGAACATTGGGACAATCGGACATGTAGACCATGGTAAAACTACATTAACAGCTGCTATCGCAACTGTTTTATCAAAAAGAGGAGTAGGGGAAACTAAAGCGCAAGATTACGCTTCTATAGATAATGCTCCAGAAGAAAGAGAAAGAGGAATTACAATCAATACAGCTCATATCGAGTATGAAACAGAAGGTCGTCACTATGCACATGTTGACTGCCCAGGACATGCCGATTACGTTAAAAACATGATAACTGGTGCTGCACAAATGGATGGTGGAATCTTAGTAGTTTCTGCTGCTGATGGAGCAATGCCTCAAACTAGAGAACATATCTTACTAGCTCGCCAAGTTGGTGTACCTAGATTAATCGTTTACATGAACAAAACAGATCAAGTAGATGATGATGAATTACTAGAATTAGTTGAAATGGAAATTCGTGAATTATTAGACGAATATGATTTCCCAGGTGACGATATTCCTGTAATTATGGGATCAGCTTTACAAGCTTTAAATGGTAACGAAGAACAAGAAGATAAAATTATGGAATTAATGGATGCTGTAGATGCATATTTCGAAGATCCTATCCGTGAAACAGACAAACCATTTTTAATGCCAATTGAAGATGTATTCAGTATTACTGGACGTGGAACAGTTGCAACTGGTAGAGTAGACCGTGGAACTGTTAAAGTTGGAGAACATGTTGAAATCGTAGGAATTAAACCTACAGTTGATACTGTATGTACAGGTGTAGAAATGTTCCGTAAATTATTAGACAGAGCAGAAGCAGGAGACAATATCGGAGCTTTATTACGTGGTGTTTCTCGTGAATCAATTCAACGTGGACAAGTATTAGCTAAACCTAAAAGCGTTACTCCACATACAAAATTTGAATCACAAGTTTACGTTCTAAGTAAAGAAGAAGGTGGACGTCATACTCCGTTCTTCAGTAATTATCGCCCTCAATTCTATTTCAGAACTACTGATGTTACAGGAATCATTGAATTACCAGCTGGTGTTGAAATGGTTATGCCTAGTGACGATGTAACTATGATCGTAGATTTAATTCATCCAATCGCATTAGAGCAAGGTACTAAATTCTCTATTCGTGAAGGTGGACGTACTGTTGGTGCTGGTAACGTATCAAAAATCTTAGAATAATTTAAGAACAAAAAACTATAAAGAGACTTCGGTCTCTTTTTTTTGAGAAAGTACTTTCTTATAAATATATGTAGAATTCTTTGCTTCTTTTATTTATGCTGTTTCTTGAACAATTTCAGAATTTGCAGTACAATATAAGAGAAGTGTTAATGTTAATAATTTCATTATTCCTCATACGAAAGATTGGAGTGAAAATATGAAACTTAGATATAAATTAATGTTGTCAATATTAATTACTGGGATTTTTGTGTTATCTTTTGTGTTGATTTCTTATAATCATTCAAATAATTTAGCGGTTACTAGAATTGAACTTTCAAACAATCAAGAGACTACTATTTTCATCTCGGAGACTATTGAAGACGATTTACTCGAATTAGTTAGACTAACTACTACTTTAGCTAGTACTAAAATAATCAAAGATTCACTTATTATAAGCAATAGTGAATTTGCTTCTTTATCTGTATCTGAAAGAGAAGATGAAATAAATGATTTAAATTCAATTTGGATAAATACAGATGACATAAATGATCCTTTCATAAAATCTAGAATGGAGAATGATGTTGCATCTTTTCTAGGTTTTCAACAAAATGCAAATCCCGGATTATATGGAGAAATATTTTTAACTAATGAATACGGAGTTATGATATCAACGACTGCAAAACTTACAACTTTAGTACACTATGATAAGTATTGGTGGCAAGGTGCTTTTGATGATGGAAACGGGACTGTTTTTTTAGATGATAGAGGATATGACGATAGTGTTGATGGTTACGTACTAGGAATTGTTGTTCCTGTTTATGATGATGAAGATAATATAATTGGAGTTTTAAAAAGTAATTTTAATATTGAGCATATATTTGGAGATTCCATTTTACAATTTTGTGATTTAACTCATGAAGGAGAGTATTATGTTGTTAGGACATTGGGACTTATTGTATATGGATATAATATTGAACTACTTTCTGAAAGTATATCAGATAGTTTATTGCCGTTTTTAGAACAACGAACAAGTATTAGTCAAGAAATTGTAGTTGAGGGTACTGATAAATTTATCGCGATTGCTCCAATTAATATTACATTCGATTCAGATGTTTTAGAATTTGGTGGAAGTTATGAATCAACAGATCACACTAGTGGTAATTTAGGTGAAGGCTGGAGCATTGTGTATATAATTGATCAAAGTGTTGCATTAAGTGAAACTAGGAGTACAATGACTTATCTAGGTATTACTAGTATGATTTTACTAGTAGTAATAAGTATTGTAGGGTATTTTTCGGGGGCATCACTGAGTAAACCATTTGTGAAATTAAATAATTACATTACTGAAGTAGGACAAGGAAACCTTGAAAAGAGAGAATTAAATGTATCAGGGTATGAAATAAACAATCTTAAAACATCATTTGATATGATGATTGAAAATTTGAAGTTGACATTGATATCAAAAGATAAATTAGAAAAGTCAGAAGCTAAACTAGCACAAGCAAATACTATTGCAAAACTGGGATATATTGAATATGATATTAAAACTAATAAATCACGAGCTTCAAAAGAAGCGTATGATATTTTTGAGTTAGAATATAGCCCAGATTATGTTGACCTATCGCATGTAATGGATATAATCGATTCAAACGATAGAGAAAAAGTTATTACTGCGAGACACAATTTAATAAATGGAACTGATGATTACGATATAGAATTCACTATACATTGTAAAAGTGGAAAAACTAAATATATTAGTTCAAAAGCTAAATTAGAATATGATGCTGAAGGTAATCCAATAAAAATGCTTGGAATTAATCAAGATATAACAGAAAGTAAATTAGCGGAAGATAAACTTGAATATGAAAGAAATATTGCTCAAATGTATCTTGATGTTGCGGGAGTAATGCTAATGGTATTAGATACAGAGGGAAACATCTCTTTAATAAACAAAAAGGGATGTGAAATTTTAGGCTGTAAAGAAAATGAGATTATTGGAAAAAACTGGGTTGACAATTATATACCTAAAGATGCTGCTGAAACTGTGAAGGAAATATTTAAAAATGTAT
Organism: Candidatus Izemoplasma sp.; assembly: GCA_029939615.1. Taxonomy (GTDB): domain Bacteria; phylum Bacillota_I; class Bacilli_A; order Izemoplasmatales; family Izemoplasmataceae; genus Xianfuyuplasma. Next base: position 10,407 of record JAOZSP010000012.1, read on the forward strand.
TTACACAAAAAGTTGATTTTATAAGTCATTATGAAAACTCAATAATAACGGAAACTGGGAAAAAAAGAATAATTAGTGGGTATAACACTATATTGTACGATATAGATCAAAATATTATTGGAATTCTAAGTTCAGGTGAAGATATTACAGAAGCGAGAAAAGATAAAGAAAATCTAATTAGAATTGGATATGAGGATTCCTTAACAAAACTAAAAAATAGAAGATATTTTGAGGAAAACATAATGAGTCTTGATATAGTGGAAAATTATCCGTTATCTATTATTATGGCAGACATAAATGGATTAAAACTAATAAATGACGCTTTTGGTCATACTGCTGGAGATGAACTACTTATTTCCAGTGCAAACCTTATATCCAGTTATTGTAGTGAGAAAGATATAATTGCTAGAATTGGTGGCGATGAGTTTGTTGCTGTATTACCAAATACTAATGAAGCTAAAGTTGAGAAGTTTATTAAGGGTATCAATACTAAATCAAAGAAAATTGTTATTGAGGGTATTCCCCTATCTATTTCATTTGGATATAAAACAAAGCATCATGAAAAAGAAGATATTCAAGATATCTATAGAAGTGCAGAGGATGCAATGTATCGAGAGAAACTTCTTGAAATACCTTCGATGAGAAGTGGAGCAATCGAAACTATTTTAGCTGCATTATATGAGAAAGATAAAAAATCTGAGATACATTCAAGAAGTGTATCAAATATTAGTGAAGGATTAGCAAAAGCATGCGGAATGAATAGACAAGATATTGCTGAAGTAAAAACAGCAGGTCTACTTCATGATATTGGGAAGATAATCATCCCTATAAAAATCATCAATAAAAAAGGGAAACTAACACTTGAAGAATATGAATCAATGAAAACTCATTCAGAAATAGGGTTTAGAATATTAAATTCAACATCAGATATGAGGAGTATTTCAAATATTGTTTTAAATCATCACGAAAGATGGGATGGAAAAGGATATCCAAGAGGAATTAAATCAAATGATATTCCATTAAAATCAAGAATAATAGCTATCGCAGATGCTTTTGACGCAATGACAAGCAAAAGAGCATATCGTGATATAGTTTCAAACGAAGCTGCTGTTCAAGAAATTATTGATAACGCAGGGACTCAGTTTGATCCTAAATTGGCTAAACTGTTTAAAAAACACTATGTTGAAATTATCGCTGAACAATAAGAATTGTTTTGGCGTATTATAAAACAATCTGCAAGAAATTAGTATTTAAAGAACTCTTATTAAGGACTAGGGTATTTTGTTACCTAGTCCTTTTAATATTTTTCACACATTTTCCATAAAAATATGGTAGTAGTTTGTTATAATATATGATAGGTGATAAAAATGTTGATAGATACGCATGTTCATTTGAACAGTAATAAGTTTAAAGATAACGTTGATGAAGTAATAAAAAGAGCTTTGGCTAATGATGTAAAAGTAATGATTGTTGTTGGATACGATAAACAAACTAATTTAAAAGCAATTAGCCTTGCTGAACAGTATTCTTTTATATACGCTACTGTAGGATTTCATCCAACAGAAGCTAAAAACATAAAACAAGAAGATTACGAATTATTAGTTAAACAACTAAAGCATAAAAAGGTAGTTGGTGTTGGTGAATGTGGTCTTGATTTTTACTGGGACAAAGAATTCATTAATGAGCAAATAGATGTTTTCAAAAAACAAATCGAAATATCATTAGAATTAGATCTACCTTTAGCTATTCATATGCGAGATGCAAGTGAAGCTACATATAATGTGTTAAGTGAATATGCTGGATTAAAAGGAATAATGCATTGTTATTCTGGTAGTGCTGAGATGGTACCATTATTTATTGATTTAGGATTACATATTTCTTTAGGAGGGCCAGTTACATTTAAGAATGGTCATAAACCTAAAGCAGTAGCTAAAATTGTTCCTTTAAACAAACTATTAATTGAAACAGATTCACCTTATTTATCACCACATCCTTATCGTGGTAAAACAAATGAACCTTTCCGCGTTAAATTAGTCGCAGAAGAAATCGCAAGATTAAGAGACATATCATATAACCAAATTGCGGAAATAACTACTAAGAATGCAATTAAGTTATTTAACTTAAAGGAGTTGTTGTAAAATGAAAAAATTATTACTTTGTTTAGTACTTATTCTATCAATATCATTAGTAGGATGTAATCCTGAAGATAATGATAACGTTGATCAAGTAGGAACAAGTTATACCGAAGAAGAATTACTAGAATTAATTGAAGGATTAATTCCAGAAGCAAACGTTGAAACAACATATGATTTACTATCATTCCAATCAGCAATAGTTGGAATGTTAGATGAAGCGAAATCTGGTGTTGTTGGGATTGTAAGTACTACTTTATCAGGAACAGGTAGCGGTAGTGGTGTGATTTACAAACAAGTTGGAGATACTTACTATCTAGTTACTAACGAGCACGTTGTTGATGGAACAACTGAACTAACAATTGTTTATGAAAAAAACGGACTTTTATTTGAAATAAATGATGAAGATATAGAACTTTTAGGGAAAGATGCTACAACCGATTTAGCTGTTTTAACATTTGATTCAGATGAAGTATTTAATGTTATCCCAATGGCTGATTCTTACAGCCTAGAAATTGGAGAATTTGTATTTGCGATAGGTAATCCTCTAGGATTTGATTACTACGGTACAGTTACTATGGGAGTAATAAGTGGGTTAGCTAGATACGTTGTTAACGGTGATTTTAACGCAACATTACTACAACACGACGCTGCAATTAGCCCTGGGAATAGCGGAGGAGCATTACTAAATTTAAATGGTGAATTAGTCGGAATAAATAATATGAAAATAGTGGAAGAAGATGTCGCAAACATTGGATTTGCGATACCGTCAAATACTGTTAGAAGAATAACCGCAGATTTAGAAGATGATGGAATTATCACAAGACCTTATCTAGGAATTACTACGTATGCACAAGTAAATGTTTGTGGACTTGATTATGGGGTTTGTATTGAAGTTCAACCTGGTGGTGCAGCTGAAAATGCTGGGTTAGAAGATTTTGATGTAATTATCGGATATAAAAATGCCGGAATGGATGATTTTCTAACAATAAATAATTTTAACGATTTAAAAGAAGCAATCTTAAATTCTAGTGTAGGAGAAACAATTCAATTAAAATATATCCGTAGTGGAATAGAATACATAAGCACTGAAACAGTATTAGGAACACATCCGGATGATTAAAAGAGGTTATCCTCTTTTTTTCTTGTAAAAAAGGTTATTATAAAGTACAATATATTAGGTTTTAAAGGAGTGATATTATGGGACTTACTGCAGGAATAGTAGGACTGCCAAATGTTGGTAAATCAACATTGTTTAACGCAATTACAAAATCAAGTGTATTAGCCGCAAATTACCCTTTTGCGACAATAGATCCAAACGTTGGAGTTGTAGAAGTACCTGATTATAGATTAGATAAATTAGTAGAGTTAGTACAACCAAAAAAAACAATCCCCTCAATCTTTGAATTCACAGATATTGCTGGTATTGTTAAAGGTGCTTCAAAAGGTGAAGGATTAGGAAATAAATTCCTAAGTCATATTAGAGAAGTAGATGCAATAGTACAAGTAGTAAGAGCTTTTGATGACAGCAATGTAACTCATGTTGACGGTGAAATTGATCCCGTAAGAGATATTGAAACAATAAATCTAGAATTAATTTTTGCTGATTTAGAAGTTGTTGAAAAGAGAATTCCAAAAGTTCTAAAAAAAGCACAGCTAAAAGTTGATAAAGAATGTGTTGCAGAATATAAGTTGCTTGAAATAATTCATAAAACGTTATTGGATAATAAACCAATAAGAACAATTAACTTCAATGAAAACGAACAATTCGCTATTAAGAATTTTAACTTTCTAACAAATAAACCTATGCTTTATGTAGCTAATATTATCGAAGATGATATTGCGAATTATGAAGATAACGAATACGTTAATAAGATAAAAGAGTTTGCTACAAGTGAAGGTAGTGAAGTTGTTGTTATAAGCGCTAAAATAGAAGCAGAATTATCAGAACTTGATAATGAAGAGAAAACAATGTTTTTAGAAGAATTAGGAGTCAAAGAACCAGGATTAGATAAACTAATCAAAAGAAGTTATTTTCTTCTAGGGTTAGAAACATATTTTACTGCCGGGCCAAAAGAAGTAAGAGCTTGGACTTTTAAAAAAGGATACAAAGCTCCAAAATGTGCAGGGATTATCCACACTGACTTTGAAAAAGGATTTATCCGAGCAGAAACAATTAAATACAAAGACTATGCTCAATACAAAACAGAACAAGCTTGTAAAGAAAATGGTAAAATGAGATTAGAAGGAAAAGAATATATCGTTAAAGATGGAGATATTATGCATTTCTTATTTAATTTATAATAAAAAACGAAGCAAAATTTGCTTCGTTTTCTTTATTCTCTTTTGTGAGTAAATTTCCCTTTCATTGCATTATTAAAACTTATAGTATCAATAGGATTTTCTTTTTCTAAGTAAGGAATTAAGACTCCTGCTAAGACCCAAACTAGAGAAATTAGACCATAGTGAGAATAAAAAGGTAATTTTATATCTGCTTCTTTTTGGTTTAATTGATATAATGTTACAACAGTACCATCATAGTTTCCGTCACTTTGAATAAATTGGATTGTACCATTGTTATTATAATATAACTCGATTTCTGAATAAGGGTATTTAACTAAATTAGTTATTTTCTTTAATGGTATATGATTAAAATAACTATAGACTTCACCATCACTATCTAAGATTTCCATTTTGTAGTAATGAGTTCCTAAGATACCACCAATTACTGTATATTCACCAGATGTAAATTCATTATCAGAACTACTACCTACAACAGTAACATCTTCAGTGTAAGTAATTATTTGTTGATCTAAATCAAATTCAGAACTAAGTAAATCTACGGTTGTTATTAACTCTTTTGTGCTTAAGTCATAAGTATAAGTATAAAGCTGAAGGTCTAACGTGCTTACTAAAAGAGTTAGATAGTAATCATCATACCAAAGACCTCTTATTTCATCCCCTATCCCTATTTCTGTTTCAAGTTGAATTAATTGTTCTTGTGTATAATTATTTTGAGTATTTGTTGGGTAATCTTCAAACTCTAAATAGCCATTACTGTTTGATAAGTTCATTCCAACTTCTAAATCATAAACTGGAAAATTAAATGTCATAAAGATTAATATAACAAAAATTGCTGGAATAACTATTTTACTACCTTGTCGCCAAGTAAGAAGATGATCTAGCATATCTCTTGAAGTAGGAATATATTTCTTCATTAGATATGAAGATATTGCATATAATATCGCCGTAATAATAATTGCTAAAGGTATTTGATAGTAAGGAGCTAAATATCTAAAGATTGATAAGAATACATATAACGTGTATACGGTTCTTAAGAAAAAGATGAAGTTATTAGTAACTGTTCGAAGTTGATTTTTGATATCATCCACATGATTCTTTTCGAATATGAACATGGGAATAGATAATAGAAATAGAGCTATTAAAACACAAAAAAACTCAAGTGGATTTATAAAGCCAGATAGTAACGTCAGAGTAATGATTGAATAACTAATTAATCCATGAACAATAGTTGTATTAGTTAAGTCTCTCTTGTCAACGATTCCTCTTTGTTTATTAAAATAGAAAGTTGAAGCAATAATAAGAAATAATGGTATTATGTAAAGTGGATTAAACAAAATGTAACCCCCCTTTTATTTAGTTCACTCTAACATTATAGCATTTTTAAAGGAGATAGTGTAAAATTAATTATAAGAGGTGATTACGTTGAAACTGTATCGTTTAAGAGCATTTCCAAAGAGTGAAAAAGGTGGGAATAAAGCAGGAGTAGTTTTAAATGCTGATTCATTATCTGAAAAAGAAATGAAGAAAATTGCGAAGGAAATTGGCTATAGTGAAACAGCATTTGTGATGAAAAGTAAAAATGCTGATTTCAAAGTCCGATTTTTTACACCGATAAGTGAAGTTGATTTATGTGGACATGCAACGATTGCGACTTTTAATTTGATGCGCAATTTAGGAATTCTTCAAGAGAAAAAATATACACAAGAAACCAAAGCAGGAATATTGAATATTGATGTAAAAAAAGATATGGTTTTTATGGAACAACCATCTCCTATTTTTTCAGAAACAATTGAAAAAAAAGATATCGCTTCTTGCTTTAAGAATAAGGATTTCATCCATGATGAACTACCTATTCAGGTCGTTTCAACAGGTATGAGAGAAATATTCATTCCTGTAAAAAACTATGAAATACTAAATGCATTAATACCTGATTTTGAAGAGATTATTGAGGCTTCAGTTAAGTATCAAGTAATCGGAATTCATGCTTTTAGTTTGAGTGAAGAAGTTAATGCTTACGGTCGTAATTTTGCTCCAATAGTTGGGATAGAAGAAGAGAGTGCAACGGGTACTTCAAATGGAGCTTTAGGTTGTTATTTAAGTAAATATGTTGCAAATAGAAGAGAGTATACTTTAAGACAAGGATATAGCATGGATTTACCTTCAGAAATAATTACTCATTTAGAATTTACTAAAAAAGGAATTAGTAAGGTTTGGGTTGGAGGAAGTGCCACAGAAATAATTGAAAAATAATGTAAAGAAATAATACATATTTGTGTATAATATTAATAGGGTGATGAATATGAAAACAGCAGTAGTTACTGTAGGAAAAGAATTATTAACAGGGAGAACTGTTAATACTAATTTACGAACAATAGCTTTAAAATTAAAACAAATAGGTATTGATATAAATAGAAGTTATGTCATTGATGATTTAAAAAAAGAATTTAAAAAAATTCTTGATTTTATGGACGAAGATTTAGTAATTTTTACTGGAGGACTTGGTCCTACAGTAGACGATATTACTAGAGAAACAGTTATTGATTATTTTGGACTAGATACTTTTATTGATCAAGAAGTATTGGATAAAATAAAGTATTACTTTGATCGTGCTGAAGTTGAGATGAAAGATACAAATAATAAACAAGCATTATTTCCAAAAGATTCAATAAGACTTGGAAATAATTTAGGGACTGCTCCTGGTGTTTATTTCAAAGTTGGAAAAAGACGAATTATTTTACTTCCAGGACCTCCTCATGAATTATATCCTTTACTTGATGAAGTAATTGAAATAATCAAAGATGAACTTGATATTAATTTAATTTCAAGAGGATTTAAGTTAGTAGGTACCGGGGAATCTTCAATGGAAAATAATTTAAAAGGATTTTACGGAGTTCATGCAAAAGTAAATGTTGCTCCTTACGCTAACGTTGGAGAAATAAAATACATTTTTACGTCCGCAGATACAGATGCTTTAGACCGAGCAATGAATGATTTTTACAATAAGTTTAAAGAATTTATTTATGGTGGTCTTGAAGATACTTTAGAAGGTGTAGTCGTTGAATTATTACGTGAACAAAATAAAGTAATAAGCGTTGTAGAAAGTTGTACAGGAGGACTACTTGCGAGTAAAATAGTTAATGTAAGTGGTAGTTCAAATGTATTCAAAGAAGCACTTGTTACATACGCTAACGAAGCGAAGATTAAATACTTAGATATTAAAGAAGAAACACTTGCAAAATATGGAGCTGTGAGTGCTGAATGTGCTGTTGAAATGTGTGATAATTTATTTAAGAAAACAGACGCCGATTTAACACTTAGCATTACTGGAATTGCAGGACCAAACGGTGGAACAGAAGATAAGCCAGTTGGACTAGCATTTATCGGAATTAACTATATGGGTAAAACCACAGTTTACCGTAAAGTATTTAATGGTAATCGTGAAATGATACGTTTAAGAGCGACTATATTTGCGCTTAACTTAGCGCGTAAAGCACTTAAAGGAACAAAAGAATCAAACGATAAAAAATAAGCAAAAAGATAACTTTCTAGTTGAGAAAGTTATCTTTTTTTAAAGGGGTGTAAGTAATGAGAAAACACTCTAACTTTAGCAAAGGAAGTAGTTACATAATACAACAATTGCTTCAAAGAAAATAATTACAATAATAAACTTTTTCAAAGGTATCACCTACATCGATACTAAAACATATATTTGAAAGAATAAACATTTAGGAAGTATATTACAATTATTTCAAAGTGTGATGCATTATCTGTTTAAAAGTGTCTTTAAAAATGCTATAATTATTTTACACAATTATCCCAATTTAGGAGTGTATATATTATATATATAAAATGAATTTATTAGTTGCACATGAGGGGTTATTGTGATATAATTACAAAACGTGAGTTATACTCATCCTTGCTGCAAGGGCAGCCAGTAGACCAAGAGGAGGTAATAATAATGAGAAAATACGAAATTATGTATATCATTCGTCCTACAGTTCTTGAAGATAATCGTAAAGCTTTAATAGAAGAGCTTAATTTGATTTTCACTTCAAGAGGAGCAGAAGTGCTTAATGTAAAAGAATGGGGTACTCGTGACCTTGCTTATGAAATTCAAAAGCATAAAAAAGGTTATTATGTAGTATTAGATGTTAAAACGAATGATGACGCTAGAATTGAATTTGATCGTATCGTACGTATTAATGAAGATGTTATTCGTCACATCATCATCAGAGATGAAAGATAAGGGAGTGTTTTTATGATTAACCGTACTATATTAGTTGGAAGACTTACAAAGGACCCCGAGGTTAGATACACATCAAGTAATATTGCATTTTCAAGATTTACAATCGCAGTAAACAGAACTTTTGCTGGAGCAAGTGGCGAAAGAGAAGCTGATTTTATTCAATGTATCGCATGGCGAAGACAAGCGGAAAACTTAGCTCGATTTGTAAAAAAAGGAAGTCTTGTTGGAGTCGAAGGTAGAATCCAAACAGGATCTTATGACGATAAAGATGGAATCAGAAAATATACAACCGATGTTGTATGCGACAGCGTACAATTCTTAGAACGAAAAAGTCAAGAAGATAATAATGATTATACTCCTAGAGCACCAAAGGAATATAACAATAATTCATATCAAGAAAGATCAGTTCAGAAAAAACAAAATACACCAAGTATTGATGTTTCAGAGGACGACCTACCTTTCTAAAAAAATAAAAGGAGGAATTAACTATGCCTAGACCAGGTGGATACCGTAAAAGACGTAAAAAAAGATGTTATTTCACAGATAACAAAGTTACATATATCGATTACAAAGATGTTGATTTACTAAAAAGATTTATTAGTGACCGTGGTAAAATCTTACCAAGAAGAGTTACTGGTACTAAATCTAATTATCAAGCAGAATTAAGTGTTGCTATCAAACGTGCACGTCATATGTCTTTATTACCATTTATCAAAGAATAGACTCTTAATGAGTCTTTTTTTTACCTTAAATAATATATTTTTAATATATTATAGTTTTGAATTATACCCTCCATATGGTATAATTATTTCGATAAATAGAGGTGATTGAATGAATAATACTAGGAATATTTTAATATTAGTATTTATCGTTTTATTTGTAGTAGTAGTAGATATATTGTTTAGAGATAACCCAATATTCGTATTGGTTTTTTCTGTAGGAATGTTTGTTTTAAGCATTATGTATATCGAACTGTTTCTTAACAAAAAGAAAAATCAACGGATTTCATGGCTAACTAAAAAACTCGATGATACAAAAGATACCTTAGCTAGAAAAGATATTGTTGAGAAAAAAATGGTTTCAGAATTACCTATAGGAATTATTATTTT
>JAOZSP010000114.1 GCA_029939615.1 Candidatus Izemoplasma sp.
ACTTAAGATTATTAAGAAGAATTGTTCGTGACAAGCAATTTAGAGATGCTTCTGCATTACGAACAATATCAATGTGGGAAAGTGTAAGAGCTGGAGAATTTAAATGGATATATCCAAACCAAGAGCATGCAGATTATGTATATAATTCTGGGTTGCAATATGAATTAAGTGTATTGAAAAAATATGCATTACCAACACTTCAAGAGATTCCATACGATAGCGAATATTATATTACAGCGAATAGATTAATTAAATTCTTGAAATATTTTATTGATATTGATGATAACTTTGTGCCTTGTAACAGTTTGTTGCGAGAATTCATTGGGGGAAGTTGCTTTTTCGAGTAACTGACCATTATACAAGAAAGTTTAAACACCTTTATTTAGAATTATCTAAATAAAGGTGTTTTTTAACTTCAGTAGTTAATTAACCTAAAATTAGTATGTATCTAAAAAGGCTATCAAAACGATAGCCTTTTTTCAATTAATATTGTACCTTATCTTGCTTTTTTTGCCACTCTTTAAAGGGCTCTAAACACTCTTTTGCATCAACAACTTTGATTGCGACTTGTTCTACAGTTGCAGTTTTGTTTATCACATCGTAGATATATTGATCATCAAAATCAATCGCTGCAGCATCAAATCTTGATGCTCCAAAATAAAGACTTTTCATCTTTGCCCAATGAATTGCTGCGAAGCACATTGGACACGGTTCACATGTTGAATAAATTTCACAATCTGATAAGTCAAATCGTACAAGCTTCTTAGTTGCTTTTCTAATTGCATTTACTTCAGCATGCATTGTTGGATCATTTGTTTTTATAACTTCGTTGTGTGCTCTTGCGATAATTTCACCGTCTTTAACGATTACTGCACCAAATGGACCACCTTCACCTTCACGTATTGCCTTATAAGCTTCTTTTACTGCTTCTTCCATGAATTTATTCATATTATTTCTCCTTTTATTTGTTACCTATCGTCATTGCCATTACTGCTTTTGCAGTATGAAGACGGTTTTCTGCTTCTTGATAAACAATTGAATGTTTTCCATCAATTACACTATCTACTACTTCGTTTCCTCTGTCGGCAGGTAATGCGTGCATATAATGAACATTAGGATTTGCGATACTTATCATTTCTTCTGTACATTTCCATGATTTATATGATTCCAGTAAATCATCAACTACTGCGTCAGATTGGTTGTTTACCCAACTACCCCAATTTTTAGGAATTACGATATCAGCGTTTTGGTATGCTTCTTCCATATTATGTGTAATTGTAAAAGAACCACCATTTTCTAATGCGTTTTTACGCGCTTTTTCAACAGCCCAGTCTGGCATGTCGTATCCTTTAGGATAAGCTAATGTTACATCCATCCCGTAACGTGGGAACAGTAATATTTGAGTTAGAGGTACACTTATTGGCTTTTTATGGCTTGTTGCGTACGCCCAAATAATTGATACTTTTAGTTTCTTTGTTTGAGGATGAAATTCTTTTATTGTCATTAAATCGGCTAATCCTTGCATTGGATGATATAAATCACATTGCAAGTTCATAATTGGCACAGTTGAATGTTTTGCCATATCGTTTAGGAATTGGTTACCTATTTCCCAAAAACAGTTACGACAAGCAATACCATGACCGTATGAGGAAAGGATAACCGCTGTATCTTTAGCGCTTTCTCCATGTGATATTTGCATTGTAGATGTATCTAAGAAGTTAGCATGCCCTCCTAATTGGGCGATTCCTGCTTCCATTGAATTTCTTGTTCTTGTTGATTGTTCAAAAAACATTAAGAAAGCTGTTTTATTGTGTAAAAAATCAGTATCTTCGTTGTTATAAAATTTCTTTTTAAGATCCACTGAAACTTCTAGTAATTTATCAATTTCTGTTTTCTTCCAATCTTCTAATGTAATAAAATGTTTTCCTTTAAATAATGGTTTCATTTATTTGTCCTCCTTGTTAATTGTCTCTAAATATGAAAGTGGGATTGTAGCATACATTGCACTTGCTTTTACAAGTTCACTTTTCCATGTTTTTTCGTTTGGAGCATGTGCTTCTTCTTCATGTCCTGGACCAAAGCCAATACAAGGAATATTGTATCTTCCCATAATTGATACGGCGTTTGTTGAGAAAGTCCATTTATCCACTTTTGGTTCTTTGTTAAATAATCCTTTATATGCATTAACTGTACTTTGACATACAACATGTTCTTCAGGTAATACCCATGTTGGGAAATATGATTTTGTAGGATAAACAAGTCCTGTATAAGCAGGTCTAGCGTAGTCATACATCTCAACAACAGCGTTTACTTTTTTTACTGCTTCTAAATTTCTGATTTCTTCTAATGCACTTTCAAATGTTTCTCCATCTGTTAAACGACGATCAATTGAGATATAGCATGAATCAGCTACTGCGCATCTTGAAGGTGAAGTAAAAAAGATTTCACTAACGGTTAGACTTCCTTTACCAAGAAACTTATTTTCTAATAATTTCGGATGCAAGTCTTGTAGTTCTAAAAGTATTGGTGCCATTTTGAATATCGCGTTATCCCCACGTTCTGGAGCACTACCATGACAACTTATACCTGTTACTGATACTTTTATTTCCATTCTTCCGCGATGTCCACGGTAGATATTTAAACTTGTTGGTTCTGTTATTACAACAAATTCTGGTTTTATTTTTGATTCATTAATTATGTACTGCCAACATAAACCATCACAATCTTCTTCTTGTACTGTACCCGTAACTAGTAATGTATAATCATTTTTCAGGTCTAAATCATTAATTATTTTGGCAGCGTAAACCATTGAGGCCATTCCACCTTCTTGATCACTACCACCACGTCCAAAGATAACGTCTCCTGCTTCTTTACCTTCATAAGGGTCACAATCCCAGTTTTTAATTTCACCTACACCTACAGTATCTATATGAGCATCCATAGCTATTAAATGTTCTCCAGTCCCGAGATATCCTAAGATATTACCCATAGGATCTATTTTGATTTTATCAAAACCTACTTTTATCATTTCTTCTTTAATTCTTAAAACAACTTTTTCTTCATCACAGCTTTCACTTGGTATTGCGATCATATCACGTAAAAACTTTGTCATATCTTTTTTGTAAAATTCTGCTTGTTTTAAAATTTTATCATATGGGATATTCATTATTTTTCCTCGCGCATTTTTATGATTAATTTATCATAATCTTCGTGTTTATGATATTCTTTATCCCAAAAATCTTGTGTTTTCATACTATCTAGATATTCTTTAGAATATCCAAATTTAAGCCAGTCTTTTTCCTTTTGAAGGAATAATCTATCTTTCATCTTAGGTGTTCTAAAATCGATTACATCTTCATCACCTATTTTACGGAATATATCATTAAACCATCTTTTTAATACAAAGTCTTCAGTTTCTAAATATCTTCTTTCTAAATCTTCTAAAACACTTTCATAACGATCAAAACCATCAGTTGCGATTGTTACTACGTTATCGTTTGGTCCTAGTTTTAGATGTTTAGCAATTTTGATTGCTCCGATGATATTACATAATCCTGAAGGACCGAAATATTCTTTCAATTCTTCTGCTACATTTTTTTCTACTCCATTTTGAACTAAGATTTTAGTACCGTCATGGATAACTTTTAATCCTCTAATAGTATCATCATCTTTGATAAGTGCGATAAAGTCTGTATTTAAAACGTTATGAATTAATGTACACATTTTATCCCCAATACCTTCGATTCTATGTTGTCCTCTACCACCATTCATTAATGTTGAACATTCATATGGTTCCAAGGCTACAACTTTACATTCAGGAAACACTTCTTTAATTTGATCTCCAGCACCAATTGTACCAGCACTACCTATAGCACTAGTAAAAGCAGCGATTCTTGAATTACCGATTCCTTCAACTGCTTCAATAAGGCTATGTCCTGTTACATGGCGATGAAAACGGTAATTCGGCATTAGTTCAAATTGCGCTAATGATCTGTTTTTTGGATTCTCCTTTAATTCAAATGTTCTTTCTAAAGTTAAAATTACATCACTTTCTGTTCCTGGAGTAAGATCTAGTGTAGCTCCGTATCTCTCTATTCTTTCATAACGTTCTTTGCTCATGTTGTCAGGCATAATAACAATTGAATCATATTTCATTAAATTACAAATATATGAAACACCAATTCCGAAGTTTCCTGTTGATGGTCCTAAAATCGTATGTTTACCAGGAATAATTTCATTATCAACACATCCCTCAATCAAAGTACTATATGCAGGTCCTACTTTATGACTTCCTGAAGGGAAGTGTTTTCCAAGTAAAACAACGATATTAGCATCTACTCCTGTTAATGCTTTAGGTAAAACGATTTTATGAACTTTATTATCTTCGTTTTTCCATGTTATATTAAACAAGTTTAAAGGATTTAATTCATCTTCTTTTGATTTTATTACTTTTTCTTTTAATTTAGGATCCAACATTGAAGGATTTAACATTTCCTCATATGTTGGTCCAAATGGTATTTTAGTCATTTCTTTCACCTCTTAGTTTTTTAATAAATTTAATAATCCTACCATGTTTAGGTAACTATTATCTTCGTTATTAATTTTATTTATTAGTTTTTTTGAATCAGTACTATATATATTTGAAATATGAGTTAGTACACTGTTTTGGTCTTTAAGACCATTTCCTGTTATTATAACAGCGATTTTACTTGATTTAGGTACTAAGTTATTACTAAGTGCTTTAATTAATCCTGCAAGTCCTGTAGCACCTGCTGGTTCTGAGAAGATACCTTCAGATTTGCCTAATATCATAATTGATTTAAGTATTTCTTTATCGCTTACTGTCATATAAAATCCTTGTGATTTTTTAACAGCATTCATTCCTTTTACTGGATTTCTTGGAATTCCAACTGCAATACTATCAGCTATCGTATTTTCTTCTGTTTCTTCTAACTCTGAATTATTTATAAAGGAATTGTAGAATGGCGAACATCCATCACTTTGAACCCCAATTATTTTAGGTATTTTTGATATTAAATCAAGATTTAATAAGTCATAAAATCCCTTATAAACAGAGCCTATTGTGCATCCATCACCTACCGATACAAAAACATAGTCTAAATCTTGAAATTGGAGTTGTTCTGCAATTTCAAGAGCAACTGTTTTTTTGCCTTCAACTAGATGAGGATTTATTGCGGCATTTCGATTGTAAAAATGATATTTATCAATTACTTTTTTGGAAGCTTCGAAGGTTTGTTTATAATCACCCTCTATTTTTATTACATTTGCACCGTATACTACTAATTGTGCTATTTTACCAATAGGAGCTCTTTCTGGTACGAATATTACTGTTTTCAACCCAAGATTTGCGGCATTCCCAGCTAAACTTGATGCTGCATTACCTGTAGAACTACAACAGATAGTGTTTTTACCACTTTCAATTGCTTTTATACAAGCAACTAAACTAGCACGATCTTTTAATGAAGCTGTTGGATTTAAACCTTCATCTTTAAGATAAAGATTTTGTAATCCTAGAGATTTTGCTAAGTTAACTGATTTGTATAAGGGGGTCCATCCCACTTCTAAAGAGGGAATGGTAAAATCACTAATACTCATCATTGGTTGATATCTTAGCATTGAGTAATTTCTATTTTCTCTAAAATATTTTTTATCAACTACTTTCTTCATTTTACTATAATTATAATTAATGTCTAATATCCCTTTTTCACCACATTTAGGACAAGTCATTAAGTTATTACTTGGTGGATAAATAGT
>JAOZSP010000115.1 GCA_029939615.1 Candidatus Izemoplasma sp.
AAATCATATCTACTCCTCTAAAAATTAAAAAGTACATTTCAATTTCAGATGTATAAAGTGCTATATTGCTGAAAAATAGATTCGGGCTATAGAATACTCTAGTATCAAACATTATAATCCTCGAATCTATACTTCCAATTTTATTCATTATTAGGAAAAAAAACACTTCAATTAGCAGTACTAGAAATATTAATAAGAATAATTTAGTATTGTTTTTCATCTTTTCAACTCCTAGTTTCATCTAATCGTAGTTTAACAAAAAAAAGGATGAAAAACATCCTTTTTAATTTTGTTTTACTAAAAATGCATTTAATTTAGGTTTATAAGTTAATATTCCTATAAACATTATCATTACTACTAGTATCGAGAAATATCCAAACATTTTAGGATCACTTTGATAAGCTCCATATATTAAGTATCCTGATCCTAAAGTAGCAAGTGATGGTACTATATATCTATTTAAGATATTAAGATCATCAAAATCTTTAGCAATATGAAAATATATTAGTAAATAACTTAACCCAAGAAATACAATTGGAAGAATTGATGTATCCATGAATCCTCCAAACCATCCTTGGAAGTTACCATACCATACAATCATCCATAGTAATCCAATTACAATACTTAATAGTGCTGAATTAACTGTTGCTCCACTCTTTGATAATTTCTGAAAAAATTCTGGTTTCGGACCTAATCCTCTAATACTAATAGAATGCATACCACGCGCTGCACCCATTGTAAGTCCATTCAATGTTCCTAATACTGATATCAAAATCATTACAGAAACAATACTACCACCAACAGTACCAAATAATCTTTCACCAGCTAAAACAGAAGTTTCTAATGAACCACTCAAACTAACTGCTTCATCTGTTGAAATAACACCAGATAAACCAATAAAGAATAATAGATATGTAACTAAAACAATCAATGAACCTAGTATTAATGCTTTTGGCAATGTCTTTTTACTATCAACTAGTTCACTGTTTATTGTTGTTGCTACAATCCATCCTTCATAAGCAAAAGCAGTAACAGCTACTGCTGTAGCTAATGAACCACCTGTTAAAGAAGTAGAAACATAATTAAAGCTCTCAACTGTATGTCCATTTAATAAACCTACTACAAGTCCAACAATCGCAATTAATCCTAAAGGAATTAACTTAATACTCATTGCTGATACTTGCCATTTTCCTGCAAGAATCGGTGATAAGATATTAAGAAGATATGTTCCTAAGAATAACACAAGTGTTATTCCCCATGTTAAATTACCAGTAATCGGATTTTCAGCTCCAAGCATAGTTGCTATGATTGTTCCTCCAAGCCAAGCTAAGATACCAACTAATGTCGGATAGTATACAAAATTCATAAACCAGGCTACTAAATATCCTGCTTTTTCTCCAAAAGCATCTTCTACGTAATCTACTACTCCACTACTTTTCTCAACCCTAACTGCAAGTAAACTAATTGAATAAACACTTACTACCATAATTAATCCCCCGATTAACCATGCTAGTAAAGCTAAAGGTAAATTACCATTAGTTTTTTCTAATACTCCCCCTGCACTCTTAAATACACCAGAACCAATAACAATACCTACTACCATTGCAACTGCCGTAAAGAAGCCGTATTTCTTTGTTGGTTTCTTCATAATATCAACTCACTTTCTTTATATATAAGTCGAATTATATCACTTTAAAGTGCTAATGATCTATGTAAACGTTTTAATTAAAACAAATATTCTATGTAAGTGTTTTTACACATAAAAAAACAACCATAAAATTTATTTATGGTTGTTTAATCTTTACTATTAATACTCTTCTTTTAATATTGCGTAAAATAGTTCATCCCACCAAATATCGTCTTTGTAGTAAATACACTTCTTATTTGTTCCTTCTAAACGCATATTAAGTTTCTCACATACTCGTTTAGAAGCACTATTTTCTGGTTGACATGTAGCTATTATACGATGTGCATTTAATTCATTAAATGCATAGTCAAGCATAGATTTAGCTGCTTCAGTAGCATATCCTTGATGTGTTGCGTTTTTACTAAAGATCCAACCTATTTCATAAGTATCATTCATACCCCATTTATTAAACGATAACTTGCCAATCACACGATATGATCCCTTTAACATAACTGTGAAATGTCTAATCTCTTTATTATTACGATTTAATATTTCTTTTACTTTGTCTAGTGAGTAAATTCCTTCAACAAAATATGTCATTGTTTCTTTATCACTTAACATTTCATGTATTGAAGAAAGATCTTTTTCTTGCATCGGTCTAATTATTAATCTCTCTGTTTCTAATCTTTTCATTTCATTGCCTTTCTTAATGCTTATTTTCTTTTTGCTCTTGGGTGTGCTTTCATATAAGATTCTTGTAGTTTCTCTTTGGAAACTTTGGTATATATTTGTGTGCTTGATAAATGAGAATGTCCTAATAACTCTTGAACACTTCTTAAATCAGCTCCATTGTTTAAAAGATGAGTCGCAAAAGTATGTCTTAAGGTATGCGGGCTTATCTTTAGCGCTTCACCTGAATTTACCAATATCTTGTTAATTACCATTCTGACTCCTCTAGCGCTAATGTTTGAACCTCGGAAGTTAAGAAATAGATGTTTATTATCTTTGTTGTTACTATGTTTTAATATGTCTTGTCTTGTAGTAATTACGTAATCTGTTAATTCATCTATTAGTCTTTTATGGAGTGGTACTAAACGGTCTTTTTTTCCTTTTCCATGAATTAAAACTAAATCTTGAAAGTAATCAATATCACTTAATTTGACATTACATAATTCACTTACTCTAACGCCTGTTCCATATAAGAATTCTAATATTAAATAGTTTCTAACTCCTAAAGGTGTAGAAGTACTAATAGAATTAAACAGATTCTCTATTTCTTCAGGGTATATAAACTTAGGTAATCTCTTTTCTTGTTTAGGAAGTTCAATATCAAGAAAAGGATTTTCTGAAATTATATCTTCTTTTGATAAGAAGGTGTAGAAGCTTCTTACACTTGAGATTTTTCTCGCAATTGATTTAGGTGAATAATTCTCATGTAAAGTAGCCGTGTAAAAACGAGCAGTTCTTGGTGAAACTGTTTCTAAATCACCAAATTGCTCATTATCAAGAAAATGAATTAAAGAATATAGATCATTTAAATATGACGAAAGAGTATTTTCGCTATAACCTCTTTCATTTGTAATATAATCTTTGAATAACTGTATTAATTCAGTATTTGACATATAATCACCTAATTGTCTAGTTGTTTAATTATATCTTCCATTAATTTAATAGAACGTTCTTTGTAAAGCATTTTACGTTCTTTTTTCTTATGCTTAAAATCAAGTTTTTGAAGTATACCAAAATTAGCATTCATTGGTTGAAATTTAGAAATACTTGCGTTTGATATATAGTATGATTCAGAACCAATAATTGTTGTTTCTGGGAATATGATTTCTTCTTTATTATCTAGTTGTCTAGCAATACTAATACTAGCTAGCAATCCGCTTCCAGCGGATTCTACATATCCTTCTACTCCTGTTATTTGTCCCGCAAAGTAAATATCCTTATTTGTTCGCAATTGATAATTTCTACTTAATAGTTTAGGACTATTAATAAACGTATTTCTATGCATAACTCCATATCTAACAATATTAGCTTCTTCAAGTCCTGGAATCATTCTAATAATTCTTTTTTGTTCTCTAAATGTTAAATGTGTTTGAAATCCTACTATGTTATATAATGTTCCTTCTTTATTATCTTGTCTTAGTTGAACAACAGCGTAAGGTCTAGTCCCGTCAGGCATTTCTAATCCTACAGGCTTCATTGGTCCAAATAGTAATGTTTGTCTTCCTCTTCTTGCTATTTCTTCAAAAGGCATACATCCTTCAAATACTTTTAATTCAAAGTCTTTTATTTCTACGGTTTTTGCTTTTACTAATTCATTATGCCAAGTATTAAACTGTTCAACTGACATTGGACAATTTATGTAATCAGCTTCTCCTTTATCATAACGGCTTTTACGATATGCTTTTGTCATATTAATTGAATCAAATTCAACAATAGGCGCTGCCGCATCAAAGAAATAAAAGTAATCTTCATTAATTAATTCCTTTATTTTCTCAGATAAAATATCACTAGTTAAAGGCCCAGAAGCGATTATTACTGGTCCTTTAGGAATACTAGTTACTTCCTCTTCAATAACTTCTATATTAGGATTATTTCTTATTTCATTAGTTACTAATTCACTAAAGACATCCCGATCAACAGCTAAAGCTCCACCAGCTGGAACTTGTGATGCATCAGCACACCTAATGATTAATGAATCAAGCATTCTCATTTCTTGTTTTAATAATCCTACAGCGTTTTCTAAACTATTTGCTCTTAAACTGTTTGAACAAACTAACTCCGCAAAAAGACCTGTTTTATGGGCAGGTGTTAATTTTTTTGGTCTCATTTCATATAATTTAACTTTAAATCCTCTTTTAGCTAATTGATAGCTAGCCTCGCTCCCCGCAAGTCCCGCTCCAATTACTGTAACTGTTTGTTTCATTTTTATCACCATATTATTCATATTCTGTTAAATCAATTAAACCATCATTATAATCGTCAATAAACTCAATAATTTCTATAGAACCAATATATTCTTCAACTGGCTCGTTATCCGCAATAATATATAATGCTGGTACTCCAATAAATCCTTCTATTTTGGGTATACCTAATACTTCAGAAACATTAATAAGATAAAATTCTAACTCTAATTCTAAAAAGAAATTCAATATATCAACCTTAACTGAATTACAATGAGCACAATAAGTACTATAGAAGTATTCAATATGAACATTGTCAGATATTGTTAATGTATCATCAAAAGAATCTAGAGACTGTTCCAAAAAGTCAGTATATTCAATACCATAGTTTTGAGTGCTTATATCATTAATCCCAATTCGATTAATAAATTCCAACACATCATCTGTTCCTGAATAAAATTCATCTGTATAAACACCACTACTCATTAGTACTACAAGAGGTATTTCAGAATCAAGAATTGATAGCCCTAAAGGTATTTGATCTGGATTTGTGATATTACTTCCATTTAGAAAATAAATATCTTCTATACTTTTTGTATAAGCCCATGGTAAAAAGAATTCCTCTATTGAAGCGCAGTTAGCACAATCATCTAAATAATAATATAATAAATAAGACTCACTATCAATATCTAATACTTCTTCATATGTAGTTAAATGTTGTGATTCAAATAAATCATAATTATATTCAATATTGCTGTATTCAGTAATGAATTCAGCAATCTCTTCTTCTCCTGTATACGTCTTTACTACAATGTTATTTGATATTATATATATAATAGGTTCTCCTGTAAATTCGCCAAAGAATGATGACTCGGTTTCTATTTTAACAGTATCTAACATATAGTATTCTAAAGCATCAAAATCATTAAAAAATGTTAAAATATCATTTTTTATATTATCACAAGTTTTTGAATCAGAACTGTAATAATATAGGATATGACGATTATTACTTTCTGATTCAGCTTGATAATATGAACTAAAAGTAACACTTTCAAAATCAGTATAGTTGTATTTATCTCTTGTGCAACTTGATAATGAAAAAACAAAGAGAAACATACACAATACTACATATTTCTTCATTCTAATTTACCCAAAAGATAATAGGAGTATCTTGTAATATAATATTATTATCATTTGCTTCAATAATAACATCATTTAATAGTTCCTGATCTTTC
>JAOZSP010000116.1 GCA_029939615.1 Candidatus Izemoplasma sp.
ATCATAATTAACTGCAGAATCATCCACAATTATACCTTCTGTAACTTCAAGACCTTCTTTGTCAAGAATAGTAACAAAAATAGTGTAATCCACAGGTTCTGAAAATACCTCGATTTCGATATCTTCATTAGTGTTTAAATCAATACCTGAATATTCCTCAATCAAATCACATCCAGCCAAAAAAAAGATGAGTAAAAAAATACTCGTAAAAAGTTGTATCTGTCTCATGTCCATTCCTCCCGTATAATAAAAAAAACTAGTAAGGGATCACAAGTTTGATTTTTGTATCCCTTTTGTTTAATTATAACATGTATTTCGAATGTAGGACAATAATTTTTTTGATTTGTTTTTTTACTTTTTTACTTGGATTTTCTCAATTTTTACATTTCCCTATTATGTTCGCTTATTTTACTTTAACAAGTTAAAGGTAAATTAAAACGGAAAACTACCATCTTTATTTTACTTTAAGGCCGTAAAGTAAAACTATTCACAATAAATAGGTGATTAATTATACTTTCATTTATGTTGAAGAAAAAGAGCATTAAGAAAATACAACTATATGATATATTCATTTGCTCAATGTTGGTCTCGTGCTATAATTAAATGTTAAAGAACATAAAAAAAGAATCTAACACATGAAAGTAGTGGGTAATATGAAAAACTTATTAAAAACAGTATTATTAGTAATCCTTACAGTAACGACAATTATTAGCTTAGTTGCTGTATTCGCAGAAGAAGTTGTAACTGTTGATGTTACTGTTACTTCAGTGTTTAACAACAATGAAGTAGTAATTGATATGGAAGATGTCGAAGTAGGATCAGAATTTGTTTTTGATGATGCATTAACTAGTCAAGAACAATATGTTTTCTCATACTGGATTATTGACGGATATATTAATACCGAATATGAATTAGACAATATATTCATATTCAACAGTGATGTTAATTTAAAAGCTGTTTTTCATAGTCCTTTAATGGTAACTACTATATTTACTAAAGAAGATGGATATGTATTAGACATTCAAGTAATTTCTTATGATACTGATGTACTAGATAATGATATAGAACTACCTTTAAAACAAGGTTATATAGTATCAACTCCTGCTTGGGATAATTCATTAGAAAAGATAAAAATTGATACAATTTTTATCTTACAATATGAAATTAATCCGCTACTTAGTAATCAACTTACAGTTGTTAACGGAACAGGAAGTGGAAGTTACTTAATTAACTCTTCAGTTACAATAACTGCGGATGCTCCTATAGAAGGAGAATACTTTAGTCATTGGGAAGAAAGAGGCGAAATAGTAAGTAGAGCTTCAACTGATACTTTCGCAATGGTTGTAAATAGAACACTAGAAGCAATATATACAACTTCATCACCGAGTGCTGAACTACTAATAAATCTAAGTGATGAATTTGTACTTACAATAGGAGAAACTTCATATTTAGCTCATTTCTATATTCCTTTAGATTTTACGTTAATCGAATTTGGAGTAATTGAATCTACTGAAGAAACATTTACTTTAGATACAGTAGGAGTAGATATAGAAGTTCAATCAAAAATAAATAATGATTGTAATGAATTTATAGTTTCATTATTAGATACAGAAAATATTCTTATAAGAGCTTATTTAAAAGTAGAAGACAGTTTCGGAACTGAAACAGTAATATATAGTGATATAAAAGGTGAACTTATTACAGAAGAAATAGTAGAGTATTACACTACTAGCTTTGAAGATACAGCGAAAGGATCATATGCTGCTGGGATGGTCGTTTCAAACACAAAAACATGGATGTTGAATGATGCCTTAATAGGTTCGTTATCTTCTGATCAAACTGATTTATCTAAATCAATCAGACTACGAACTGGTGATATTACATCACAGTTCGCTGTTGATGAACTATATCAAATCACTTTTCTTTATGGAAGATATTTAAGTGATAGTGCTAGTACCTTTAGTCTAGAAATATCAGATGATCAAACAGTTTGGATAAGCTTAGACGATAACATTTACGCTGATACCGCATTTGAGAGATATGAATTTACTTTAACTGATGAAATCTATTCATTACTTTCACTTGATAAAAACAATGAATACTATATAAGAATAAAAAGCACTTCAAGTGAACGAGTGAATATCGACGATATTCACATTATTCAAAAGACTGGATCAACCTCAAATCCTGATCCTGATCCTTCAGGAGAAAGTGATACTTTAGTAATCACGTTACCTTCAAATATTGATAATATCTATTCTTTAGGAGATACATACATTATTCCTACTTGTACCGCTATTGATGATATAATAGGAGAAGTAGATTGCCTTATTGAAGGAACCGTAGACACATCAAATATAGGTGCATATATAATAACGTTTTATGCACATGATGGGGAAGGTTTAATTAAAACAAAAAGGATAGAGTATATTGTCTTTAGAGATGAAGCATTACTAGAAATAGACTACACTGGATACTATGATGGAATAGAAGGATTATATGGGCAAGAACTACTAGAAGCTTTAAGAATAATCCTAAATGATACTATATCTAGAATCTCCTACGGAGAAGCTAGATACGTTTTAGATGATACAGATGAAGACCCAAGTAATCCAAGTAATATCTTAACTATTTATTCAAGAGATTCAGTTAGTGAAGTTTGGGATTCAGGATCTACTTGGAACCGGGAACATGTATGGCCAAATTCACGTCTAGGAATTCCTAGAGTTAATAACAGCAGTATAAATATAGGTAGTGATCTTCATAACCTAAGAGCTTGTGTTTCTTCTATAAATAGTTCAAGAAGTAATAAAGTATTTGGATTAACAACGACATCAGATACATACTTCCCAGGAGACTACGATAAAGGAGACATATCAAGAATCTTATTTTACATGGTTGTAATGTATAGTGAACTTGAATTAGTAGAACAAATATTACCTAATAACCCAGATACTAACTACACATTAGAAGGTGCAGACATGTCAATATTACAATATCTTATAATGTGGCATTATCAAGATACTGTCGATTCATTTGAAATGAATCGTAATGAAGAGATATATGATATCCAAGATAACCGTAATCCATTTATTGATTACGAGTACTTAGTAGAACTAATATGGTATCAACATGTTAATATACCGGAAACTGATTAAGGAGGAACTATTGATGAAAAAAATACTAATAACAGTTATGTTTATACTACTACTATCGTCATGTAGAGAAGTTCTACCAACTGTTTCTGATATGACTGTACCTACGAATCTACATGTTCAAAATGATACTTTACTTTTTGATGAAGTTGAAGGAGCATTATTCTATACAGTGAAAATCAATACTAATACAGTTGATATAATAACAAATAATTACAATTTAGGTAATTTACCAAATAATCAAAGTTATCAAATTTATGTTAAAAGTAATTCCGGTGAAGATTCATCTGAATATTCTGTGCCATTTAATTATGAGAAATACACATCTTCAGGAATTACAATTGATTCAACATTTAATATGAATAGTGAATTTGATTTAATAGTTTCTTTTCAAGATCTAGAAGTTCATTCACTAAAAATCGGAAATTCGAGTCTACTATATTCATTCACTAATGGTGAATTAATAATAAGTGGAGAATACTTAAAAACTAAAACAAATGATATAACACTAAATGTATATACAAGCGAAGGAATTACGATACTTAATATTGCTTTTGAAGATACAGAAAAGCCATATCTAAAAGGACAAAGCGAGTTAACATTTTTAACGAGTTCACTAGATGATATCACAGTCGAATTTGAACTGTGCGGAGGATCTTTTATCTCATTATCAGGGTTTGATATAACTTTAGAAGATTACTCAGTTGAAAACGGAGTCTTAACAATAAATAACTCATATATTACTGATGTTCTAGATAACTTAGTAGAAGAAACCTTTATGCTAGGATACTATTTAGAAAATGATGGAATAATTACAATAGGATATCTATTCATTACAAGAGTATAATAATAAAGAGCTATTTTAGGAGGATACTGTTATGAAAAAAATACTGATTCTAACAATTGTGTTATTAATAAGCATTACTTTATCTGGATGTGATCTTAGTACTGTTATTGACGATGAGAATTTACCACCTGTTGTGACAGGTAGTAATTATCTTGTTTTTGAAGCAGGAAAATTAGAAGCTGCAGAACTTCCTAATTCTTTGTTCGAAGACTACAAAAACTTTCCTAATTTGAAAGAAATTTTTGGAGCAACTGTATATCGAATAAATATTAATGGTTTTGGGACTGTTGAAAACGAAAGAGACAGATTTCCTGAAAGTACATGGATACCAGAACCTATCTTAGCTAACGAAGATTTTAAAAGAGCAATGTTCTTTGCAATAGATAGATTGTATCTTGCAGAAGATATTTACGGTGCTAAATATCCTAGTATGTATTTATTTACAGAATCATACTTAGTTGATTATGAACCTGGAGTTCCTTACCGTTATACTGAACAAGGATTATCAGTAGGTGAAGGATTATCACCGGCAACTCTTGGATTTAATTTTAGTGCTGCGCAAGCATTTTATAAAAGTGCTATAGAAACAGAGATTGCAGCTGGTAATTATACAGCTGGAACCTCTGATAATTGGACAGAAATTACTATTGATTTTTACTACTTCAGTGGTAGCGATGAACAAGTTGCTGTATTTGAATACCTTGAATTAGTATTTGAAACTGCATTTATTGATAGTGAGAACTTCATTCGTGTTAATCTAGTAGGATACCCAAAAGAGTTTCCTGATATTTACTATGATCATATGTTAAAAGGTGAATTTGATTTAGCTATTGGTGGTATTAGTGGAAGTACACTAGACGCTTCTAGTTTCTTAGATACATTTAGTTCTGATAACCGTAGTGGATTTACATTGAACTGGGGAATAGATACTTCAAAAACAAATATCTTAGTAGAATATATCGATGGTGAAGGTATAATGCATCAAGAATATTGGTCATTTGATGCGATTAGCTCAGTATTAAATGGTGAAGTGTATGTCGTTGAAGGTGAAGAAACAGAAGCACCATCGGATTAAACTAAACCAATAGTTAAGTATTAAAAATTAAATAAAAAAAGTTTCACAATGGGTTAATCATTGTGAAACTTTTCTAATCTAAAATTACAATCCCCAATCAATATCATTAAAACGATTATTAGGAATTACTTCTTTTTTAGGTTTCATTTTTGGTTTAGTGTATTCAATTTTCAAATCCTTAATTAAAGTATTTAACAGTTCATAAGTGTAAAGATGTTGATTTTTTGATATGGCATATTTGTTATCAATTATGTCACGAAGATTTCCTTCGTCATACCAAGAAGTTATCCGTGGTATTAGTTGTTTAATATGTTCTTCATCTTCCGGATATTGAAGTTTTATTAATTGATGACAGTAACTTTTAACAAAATTGTCTGTGCAAGCTTCTAGTATTGTTTTACACATTCCTTCTACTTCTATATCAAGTAATTGTTTTGTTGTCATTTGTTTCTCCTCCCTTATGTTTATTGTTTTTCCCTAATCTTAATTTTACAATAGCAATGTAAAATTGTCAATTACCTCTTTATAATGCGATTGACAAATTCTTAGATATAGGTTA
>JAOZSP010000117.1 GCA_029939615.1 Candidatus Izemoplasma sp.
GTTTCATTATAGTTTTGATTTATAGTATTTTTCGCGATCTAACACGCCGATCGGAGCGCTAAACTCACCCGGTTCTAGAAGGTCTAATGTTTCTTGTAAAACCGTCATTTTTGAATCAATATTGTCAATAAAATGAAGTATTAATGCTTCAGGAATATTCGTCTTTTTTGGACTACCATAGTTACCATAATAATGGTGACTTAGAATCATATGTTCAAGTAATAAAACTTCTTCTGTACCACGATAACCTAGTTCATAAGCAACTACTTCTAGTTCTTTGACACCTATTGTAATATGTCCTAATAATCGTCCTTCTTTTGTATATTCAGGACCAGCATAATTTGATAATTCTGTTACTTTGCAAATATCATGTAAGAAGATACCTGCGATTAATAAATCTTGGTTTAAGAATGGGTAAACATTTAAAAATCCATCAATTAATTTCATCATTGTTGAGGTGTGATAACTTAATCCACCAATATAAGCATGATGAAATTTAGTAGCAGCAGGATATAAATAAAACTGATCTTTTTTCTCACCATAAAATTTACAGACAATATCTTTTATTACCTTATTTTCAATTTTATGTAAATAAGATTCGACTATATCCTTTATTTCTTTTGATTCGACAGGAGCGTACTCATAAAATGCACTCATTAACTCTTGTCTTCTTTCAATTGGAATATCACAATCATCAATATGTTTAAAAGTAACTATTTCTAGTTGTTCTCTTTCTTTAAAAATAATTGGTTTACATTCAAAGAAATAAATCGCATTTAAAGTAATTTTTTCTTCTTCTTTTATTCTTACTGTATATCCTATTTTCTTCTCAGTTAAGACGCGAAGCGTATTTGTATCATATGTTGTGTTATTAATTGTTTCTATTTTGGCATAGAACTGTAGATGTTCCATACTTATCACCTATTTTCTTTTTAATATATATGTTGTTATTTCTTCAACATTTATTTTTGATAATAATCTTCTAGTTTTCTTTCTTCCATCAAATATCAATGTGTATTTCCCATTAAGATCAAATGTTTCTTTTTCAGTATTATTCTTAAATATTACAATTATTTCATTTTCATTATCTTTTAATTCGTATAATAATGTTCCTGTTTCATTACATCTAATATTAATATAATCTCTAACTTTTGATGATGCTATTAGGCGGAATAAATCATATTTCTTACGAATTCTTAAAAGTTCTTTGATGATTTCTATATCTTTTATATTGTCATCAATTAAATTCCAATCAACTTGATTGATTTCATCATTAGCTTTATATGAGTTCTCTACACCTTTTTTTGTACGGTAGAACTCTTGTCCACAATGAATAAATGGAACTCCTTGTGCTAAAATAACCATGGCTGTTGCTAGTCGTTGTCTATCTTTGATTTCTTGTTGTGATACATCGCTTCCCAAAGCAATAGACGCCTTATCGAAGAAAGTGTTATTATCGTGGCATTCGACATAATTAATTGATTGTGTGGGGTATCTAAATAGAAATTTATTTGATGAACTTCCCATAATAATATTCTTTATACTCTCTAGTTTTGCGTTACTTCCAAGAGTGTATCCTTTATTCTTAGCATCAAATGTTGCACCCTTAATTAGTTCTCTTGTTTTATCATTGAAATGTCCAATATTAAATAGTAGATGTTTATTATACATATGAGCAGATTTTTCATAACCAATTTGATTTGGCATTCGCCAACCTTCTCCGTATACCATTATATCTTTTCTAAATCGATCTAATTTTTGTCTTAAAGTATTCATTGTTTTTATATCAATTAATCCCATTAAATCAAAACGGAATCCGTCTACTTTATATTCTTTTGCCCAGTACATTACACTATCAATAATAAATTTACGAATCATTTTTCTTTCTGTAGCTAAATCATTTCCACAGCCACTACTATCTGTAAGAAGACCTCGTGAATCAAAACGATATCCATAACCAGGAATTATTTTTTCAAAAGCAAAGATTTTATGATTATAGACATGATTGAAAACAACATCCATCACAACTCGCAGACTATTTTTATGAAGATTATCAATTAATTCTCGTAATTCATTAATTCTAGCATATGGATCGTCTGGATCAGTTGAAAACCAACCCTCAGGAACATTGAATTGTTCTGGATTATATCCCCAATTATATAGTTTGTTAGGGTTTAATTCATCAACCCCACCAAAATCATAGATTGGCATCAACTGAACATGGGTTATTCCTAAGTCAACGACATGATCTATTCCTGCTTTATTTCCTTTTTCAGTTAACAAACCCTCTTCAGTATAGCTCTTATATAAACCTGGATAACTAGCTTTAATTGAATCACTTATTGTGAAATCTCTAATATGTGATTCATAGATAACAGCATCAGTTGGAATCCCACTAAATTTAGGTCTTTGTTGACGCATTTTAAATAGTTTTGCAGGATCGATTACATAACTGTATTCAGCATTAGCGTTTGAACTGAAAGCGTATGGATCAGTTAAAGTATGTTCTTTTCCGTTTACGTAACTAATATAACGATATTTATAACCTTCATAATCACCTTTTAAACGTAAATACCAAACACCTTGATTATCATATTCCATTTCTACTATTTCTGTATTACCTTGTTTATCAACTAATTCTAATTTCATATACTTTGCAACAGGAGTCCAAATCTTAAATTTCGTACGATCACGACGATAACTTGAACCTAAATCTGAACTTTCGTAATAGTAAATATCATCGAATAGTTCAGTACGAACTATTTTTCCCGTGAATAATTCACTGCTTTGATTATTATCATCAAAAATATGATACATGTGATTTAATAAAATATATCCATCAAATCTCGTAATATACTTTCGTTCATTACCAAGCATTTCTGAAGAAATTATCTCGAGTTCTATTTCTTCATCATTCCCAATAACTTTAAATGATTTTGCAAAGTCTTCTCGATACTTAAAAGGTACAATAACAGTAATTTGACTGAAATCATCTAAATAAGAAAAAAATCTACTATTCATCGGTATCTCCCATTTCTTTTTGTAATTCAGCAATCCTTTTTAAAGAAAACTCTTTTAAAACATTATACTCGTTTGGCATTATACCCATTATTACATTATAAAGCAAATCATCTAAAACAAGACCAATAGCACGACGATTTGTTAAAGTTGTTAAAGCTAAAATATTTTGTCCTTTAAACTTCAAATCACAAACATCCATTACTGGCATCTCATCATACATTTTCATAATATCATCTTTTTGATCCTTATAACCCATTAATACATTTATACGATTTGTTAATAAACAAGCATCTAATTTATAAGAAAATATAATAAATTTATTAAACTCATCTTCTTTTGTCACTTCATGAAGATTTATTACTTGCATTATCAACCGCATATTATTATTACTAAAACGCCATTTATCACTAATATCTTCTAAAATAAAAGCAATAATAAACATTTCTAAGGGATAAACAAAATCTTTTATTTCACTTACATATTTTAATCCTTTATGAATACCGTATAATTCTTTACTAACTCCAGATTCAATTATATACTTTAGAGCTAATTTTTGATTATCTCCTTGCATAATTTTATCTAATTCAATCATTACTCTTTCAATAGAAACAGTTTTTACTAGTTTTTTCAATGATTTTATCGCTTCTAACGTATTTTTATCTATTTTAAAACCTAGTTTGCTTGCGAACTTAAAAGCTCTTAAGATGCGAAGTGCATCCTCATTAAATCGTTCTAGAGGATCATTAATCGTTCTAATTACTTTTTTATCAATATCTTCAAGACCATTGAAATAATCATAGATTTTTTCATTCTCATCCATAATTAAAGCATTTATTGTAAAATCTCGTCTTTTCAAATCCTCTACTATATTCTTAGAATATACAACTTCATTCGGATACCGATGAAGATGGTAAGTTCCTTCTAAACGAAAAGTAGTAACTTCATACTTAAATTCATCAATTATAACTGTTACTCCACCAAATTTTTTCCCGGTATTCTTAACATTATCAAATAATGTTTCAACTTCACTTGGTGTTGCACTTGTTGTTATATCGATATCGTTAGATTTAATACCGAGAATTTTATCTCGGACAAATCCACCTACGAAGTATGATTCATAGCCACTATTTTTTAGTTTTCGGATAATCTCTTTACCAATATTTAAATATTCATTCATCTAAATCACCAATAAAAATTATACTATACTTAAATGTAAATTTCCATAAAATAACGGATTTTTTTAGCTAATTTGCGATGCAAAGCATATTATTACATCGTTAATTGTGATTTGTTATATTTGTCTATTTCACATGATTTATACCTGAAAGTACAAAATAAAGAAACGAACTGAGTTCGTTTCTCTATTAAATAGGATGAAAAAAATTATTAGTTTTGCTGTTGTTAGTTATTTTAGTCTTTTTTGATTAAAGCTAATTCAACTGGTACGCTAGCAGCTACAGTTTCTCCTGCTAAATAATCTAAACCAATTTGAGCAGCTACTCTACCAATTTCAACTGGTTGTTGTGCTACTGTTGCATGCATTTCACTTGCATTAACTGCAGTTACTGCATCACCGATTGCATCAAATCCAATTATGAATGATAATGCTAAATCGAATGAAGTGTTAGCTTTAATTGCTTCTACAGCTCCAAGAGCCATTTCGTCATTTGCTGCAAATACACATACTTTGTCTCCAGTTTGTGTAGCTAAGAATGCTTCTGTTACTGCTTGACCTTCTGCTCTACTCCAGCTTGCAGTTACAGTATGATCGATGTTAGCAGTTCCAAAGATTTCTTCAAATCCTGCTTGACGATCTGTTGCAGCAGATGCTCCTGCTTGTCCAGTTATTTGTAGAACTGGAGTCCCTGTAGGACATACTGCAGCTAATTCTGTTGCTGCCATTTTACCACCAGCAACATTGTCTGATGCTACATGAGCGATAACTTCTCCGGTTTCAGCATTTCTATCAACCGTGATTACAGGAATTCCTGCTTCGTTTGCTTCCAAAATTTTAGTTCCTACAGTTGTACTATCAACTGGATTCAATAAAATTAAGTCAACACCTTGTGCTATTAAGTCTTCAATTTGAGCAGCTTGAACTGATGCATCATTGTCTGCTCCTAGTGATACTAATTCATACTCTGAATCAGCTAGCACTTCTAAAATCCCATCTTCAATATCTTTGAAAAATGGATTATCAAATGTTGATGATGCAAAACCGATTTTCATTGAGTCTTTTTCTCCACATGCTGAAAGTGCTAATACACTTACTAATACTAATGCTAATAATAAATACTTTTTCATATTATATCTCCTCTTCTTCGTTTTATGGTCGACACCTTTTTGTTTTTATTTTTTAAATATTTGCTTTTTTACCGTCTAATATTACTGCAATTAAAATAATTACTCCCGTTATAATTTGTTGTAAATATGATGATACACCGATAAGATTTAATCCGTTTGTTATCACTGCGATAATTAGAATACCGATAATCGTTCCTGTAGCTTTCCCTTTACCACCTGT
>JAOZSP010000118.1 GCA_029939615.1 Candidatus Izemoplasma sp.
TGACGATGAAAAAGTAATGTTTGATGTTTCGGGGAATGCCGAATTAGCTGAAAAACTTGTAAACATTTTTGAATCACAAATCATTGGAGGAAAACGTTACGATCTTGCGACAATAGGAAGAAGATTATCAAATGCAACTTATTCTTCATCACATAGTGTTGATAAAACAGATGCAATAATTTACGCAATGGATTTAACACCGTTAATTATTGATGATAGTTTAGATATAATGTCGTTTATTACTAAACATATTGATAGTTTTAAGAATAATGTTTCAAATAAGTTGAACAAAGTATTATAATTTTTCAAATAAAAAGTAGACTATTTATATAAGTCTACTTTTTTTGTAAATAGATTTTTAATTAGTAAAACAGGTAGTAATACTACTATACTAGCAAGAGTCATAAGTTCAGTAATTAGTTTACTGCCTTTTACTTTTCTTCTAGATAGTCTTTCTTTTAAACAGCCATAAGCAATACCATATGCGTTACCCATCATGATTAAACGGATATTCGCAAGAATACCATAAGCTTTTTCAATTCCGTATTCTTCAACAAGCTTATCAAATATCTGTTTATCATAATTTCCATCTGCGTATGCGTAATGTTGTGCGAATAGTAAACCTATTATTTCTTCTTCTTTAGAGTTAGATAAATCTCCTGATAAAAATCCTGCGATTTCTTCTTTTGAAGATCCTGATTCTAGTGCTTGTTTAGTATGAGCATATGAACAAACTTTGCAGCCGTTAACTTCTGTAACCGCCAGCATTATATGATGCTCATAAGATTTACTTATAAGTTTTCTTTCTTTACGATATTTTAATATTGAATAAGTAGCTAAGTTAACTATTTTAGTAAACTCTTTTAATGTAAATAGTCTTTTATTGAATTGTTGTTTCATGAATCTCTCTCCTTGTAGTAAATTAGTTTTTTTGACTTAACATTTGTACTATAACAAGTATTTGTGAACTGAGTATGAACTAAAATGAAAACCATCTAATTTGTTAGTGTTACAACAAATTAGATGGTTTATTAATAATTATTTTAAATGTGAAATGAGAAATTATTCCTGATATGAAGTAAGAAACAACTAATGCTCCAAAGATTCCAGTTATACCAAATAGCTTTGAACCGAGGATTGCCATTGGGATATATAATACTATCATCTGCATAAGTGATAATCCTGCAGCTATAAAAGGCTTTTTAAGAGAACTTAATGATGTTGAAATTATAAGGAATATTCCTTGTAATCCATACGCTAAAGGAACGATTCTTAAATATAAAACGATATAGTTAATGACTTGTGTATTATCATTAAATAATCCACCAATTAAAGGAGCGGTAAAAAATAATAAAACATAAATTCCTATACCATATATGATTGAAAATTTTTCACTTATCCACATGCTTTCTTTAATCCTGGCAAGTTTTTTAGCTCCATAATTTTGTCCTACAAAAGGACCCATAACTGCAGATATAGAAATTACGATTACAAGTAAGAAAAACTCGAGTTTAGTCGCAACACCATAACCAGCAACTGCTTCAATTCCATATTCTGCAATTAAGCCTGTAATTACTCCTGTAGCAACAGGAATAATTATTCTTGTTAAAGAATTTGGTATACCAATATATAATATCTGTTTCCATGAATTTAATATTTTACTAAACTGAACTTTTCTAAAAGTAATAACTTTTTCTCTAATTAGAAGTACATATAAAGCTACAGAAAAAGTAAGAGCTCGTGAAATTACTGT
This sequence comes from Candidatus Izemoplasma sp., assembly GCA_029939615.1. Classification (GTDB taxonomy): domain Bacteria; phylum Bacillota_I; class Bacilli_A; order Izemoplasmatales; family Izemoplasmataceae; genus Xianfuyuplasma. The sequence goes on from JAOZSP010000118.1 coordinate 1,754, forward strand.
TGCGATAGCCGCACCAGATATTCCTAAAGCGGGAATAGGACCTAATCCAAAGATGAAAATCGGATCTAAAATCATATTACCAATAGCCGCTACTAGCATTACAATACTTGGAGTTTTGGTATCTCCTAATGCTCTAATAATGTTATTTCCAACCATTGGAAGTATTACAAATATGTTACCTAAATACCATATATTCATGTATTTCTTAATATATACTAGTGTTTCAGCATCTGCTCCTAGTAAAGAAAATAGTGGATCAACCGTTAGTAAACCAACCGTCATAAAAAATAAAGCCAAAATCAAACTTAAGAAAATGGCATCTGTACCTAATCTTTGAACGATTTTCATGTCCTTACGTCCAACAGCGTGAGCCACAACTGTTGAAGCTCCAATTCCAATTCCTAGATTAATACTATTAACAAACAAAACAATAGGGTAAGTAAAAGCTAAGGCGGCTAATTGTATATTTCCTAATTTACTTATATAAAAAGTATCAACAAGATTAAAAATGACTAATCCCATCATTCCGAAAATCATGGGAACCGTCATTTTTATAATTATATTTTTAATATTACCTTCTGTTAAGAGATATTTGTTTCCGTTTTTCATAATGATTCCTCAGTTTTCCGACAATTGTGTATTTAATTTTTATAGTATCTGTAAATTTCTATACTAATTGTATCATAATTCAGCTTAATATTGTAAAATTAGAGTGATTAGACGATATATATATATTAGGAGGATATTTATGAGTGGTAAAATAGTATCTGTAAATTTAAATCAAGAAAGAGGACAAATAAAATTAGTACAAGATAAAATAACTTTGAAAAAAAACTATGGTGTTATAGGAGATGGCCATGGGGGAATAGATCATAAACAAGTTAGTTTAGTTGGTGTTGAATCATATGTAAAGATGTCTAAAGAAGATAACAAGAATTATCCCTACGGTTCTTTTGCAGAAAATATAACAACTGAAGGGATAGTTTTGTACAATTTAAAGGTTGGTGACAAAATTCAAGTTGGTGATGTATTATTACAAGTATCTCAAATAGGTAAAACTATCCATCCTACAAATTTCAAAACAATGTTACCAAAAGAAGGGATTTTCGCAATAGTTTTGAAGGGTGGAAGTATAAGAAAAGGAGATTCAATTTTACTTTAAAAAGAAATGAAAGAACACTTGATATATACTAAAAGGAGAAAAAAATATGAAAGTTATAAAAACTTTACTAATTATAATTGTTGTTTTAGTTATTATTGGAGCAATTGGAATAAGTAAAATTAATGTTGATGTTATTGAAGACGATTTACCAACAAATGTTTATGAAGAAGACGCTGACTTATTATCTTTAGTTAATATTAGAATGATTAGTTTATTTGTAGATAGAGATACTAATGAATACGGGATTGTTGAGGAAATTATTAATTTAATAATTCTTGATTCAATCAGAGAGAACATTAATTCTAGTTATGATCCTATAAGTGATTGTGAAACAGAAGAATGTGATTATATTATTCATGAAGATAACTACTATTTGAACTATTTGTGGGCAGAGTTGAGTGATGATAATCAATTGATTATTCATGTTAGTGTAGGAACTGATAAATATATTAGTATTAATACAATATTTGATTTCTATTTCGATATTGATATAGATTACTTAGGGTTTGGAATAGAATTAACTTTGGACAGTTATAATATTAATGATATTGATTTATCGATGGATATTTTAGATAGTATTTTTGAGCAGTTAGATATTGAAGAGATAGAAGGTAATATTACTAAAGGGGAATTAGATTTAACGGAATATTCTTATAAAATTTTTTATAGTATTATTCCTTTTCCCTAATTGAATAAACTATGAAATTAATGTATAATAAATCAAAGAAAAGAGGCGGCCTATGAAACCAAAACTTATGAAGATTATTAAGTATGATCATTATTCTAAATTTTTATTCATCATTACATTAGTAACAGTATTATTGTTTATTGCGATTATTGCAGTGGGAGAAGTATCAGTAATGGGAATAATTATTCCGGTATTGTTAGGAGCAGTTATTCTACTTGTATTAAGAGTTTTAAGTGTAAGTAAAAAGTTACAAAAATATAAAGATAATAAAGTTGTAGGTAAAGTTGAAGGTGTATTGCGCAATAATGGGATGTTTTACATGAGTTTTTCTTATGATGTAAATGGCAAATTATATTCTAAAAGATTCACTTTGTTAGTTGGCCCAATTCAAAAAGCTAAATTAAGTAAAGTAAAAGAAATGACATTGGTTTATGATAAGGAAAATCCTAAGAAAGCTATTTTACAAGAATTGATGTATTAAATAAATATAGGAATCCAACAAGGATTCTTTTTTTTGTGTTATAATTCTATTGTAGAATTATTCATATTCATAGAGAGGGGTGACAAAAAATGAGAATACTTGATTTTTTGATAAATAATAAAAAGTTCACATTACTCTTATTGGTTTTTTCCTTATTATGGATGATTGTTGTTACTCTAATTATTACTAGCAACTTTGAAAATAGAAGAGAACTAATCCATATTGAGACTGTTAGAACTGAAGAACATTACGATAGTGTGTTGAATACTTTGTTTTCAAAAATAGATAATATTGAATTGTTTGTTAGAACTGTTGGAGTAGATGGGTTAACACAAGAGAATTTCGATGAATTTGCTGAAAAGTCCAATTTTGATAATATCGGATTTATAAGTTTTTCTATAGCTCCTGATGGTACAATTGCTTACTATTATTCTTGGGATTATGATGATGACATTGTAGGACTAGACCTTCTTCATGATGAGAGAGATTATGTTAGAGAAGCTGTTATATATGCGATAGATAACCAAGTAGTAGTAATTAATGGACCATTTGATTTAATACAAGGCGGTGATGGGTTAGTATTTAGAAAACCAGTTTTTGAAAATGGTGAATTTGTTGCTATTATTAATCTTGTAATTGAGTATGATAATTTAAATATTCTATTTACTGAATCACAATCAGAAATAGTGGATGTAGGAATTTTCACTGATAATAATGAACTATTATTTGGTGATTTAGAGTATAGCGATAATCTACTATATTCAAAAGAGATTGATCTTCCATATGTTAATTGGAATATGGGAATTGAAATCTCAGATGATTATATTTTTGGATTTAGATCTATAAATATCCTGATAGTATTAGTTGCAGCTATTTTATATGTAATTACAGTTTTATTTGGGACAAAATATTATAGAAAAATAAATAAGTTGCTAATTAAACAAGAGGAATTGATTAATTTTGATAATTTAACAGCTCTTCCGAATAGAAGGCTTTTAAAAAGAGACATTGAGATTGCTATTAGAGAAGGAAACCCATTCTATTTAGGATTTGGAGATTTAGATAACTTTAAGAATCTTAATGATATTTTAGGTCACTCAATAGGAGACAAATATTTAGAAGATATTTCAAATAGATTTCATATGATAATAACAGATGATTTAAAAATTTATCGTTGGGGTGGAGATGAATTTATTTTCTTAATAAACAAATCCAATAGAGAAGATACTATCGAAATACTAAATTCAATATACAGGATTTTTGAAGAACCTATCATCATCAAAGATGTTAATTATATGGTTTCAATTAGTATTGGAGTAGTTAATTATCCTAAACACGGAACATATATGGATGGTTTAATAAAAAGAGCCGATATAGTAATGTATGAT
>JAOZSP010000119.1 GCA_029939615.1 Candidatus Izemoplasma sp.
CCACATATATTATTTTAGATAATGAACTCGAAGTTACTGACGAAAATAATGATGAAGAAATTCAAGAAACAGAAGTTAAATATTTTCAAACTATAAACTATAAAATAGTATCTTATGATACAACTGGTGGATCAGAAATAGTAATTCCTCAAGTTATGAATGATGTAGAAATTCTTGAAATAGGACAAGATTGTTTTCGTAATGATGGTTTAACTAGTGTTGTTATCCAAGCCGGAATCACAAAAATTGGTGGAAATGCATTTCATTCAAATAACTTAGTTTCTGTTTCAATACCAAGTTCAGTTATAGAAATTTCATACAATGCGTTTAACGGAAATCAACTTCAATCAGTTCAGTTTGCAGAAGGTCTTACAACAATTAGAGCTGGAGCATTCTCAAATAACCAAATAACTTCATTAATATTACCTAACAGTTTAACTTATGTTGGTTCTGGAGCATTTGGATATGGTGGAAACTTTATTACTGAAATTACAATAGGTAGCGATGTAACAATTCAAAATAGCACATCATTTGGATGGCACGGAAATTCATTTAAAACTATTTATGATGTTAATAAAGAAGCCGGTACATACACTTACTTAAATGGCGTATGGGAACTACAATAATATTAGAAAAAGCAATAAAAAATACTATAATAAAGCAAAAGACCTTTTCCAAGGTCTTTTTTTAGTTTGTCAGTTCAGTTAGTAAAGGTATTAAATAGTTTCCATCAACTGTTCCATTATTAACTAGAGTTACAATAGGAACATTATCTCCATCTATTCTCATAAATAGAATATTATCTTTGAGACACCCACTAGCATTGTATATATAAGTAGTTCCATTTATGATAAAAGTTTCACTACCGTTTTGATCACAAACACCACCAGCATATTCATATACAACACGGCCATCAATATGGAAATCCATCCAGTAATAATCTGCTTCATCAGATGAAACCTCTTCAGGATTACGATCTAGTTGTGATAGATGTGGTCTTAATGAATCTAGAGTAATTAACCCTTGATTAAGAGCTTCACGCAAGTAAACATATTCTCCATCGTTATTCAAGATAAAGAAAGTCATGTTTGCACTACAACCATAGAAACCAAAACCATAGTTATAAGTTTCTCCGCTATAGTAGACATCTTCCCAATAGGTATCACAGAAAAGTCCTTTTTCATCTTTCTTATATATTACATAACCATCAACAGGATCTTCATCTAAAATAATGTAATTGCTTGTTCCACAAGCACTAAGAAGTAAGGTGAATATTAGAAGTATTAGTATCTTCTTCATTTTAAAACCTCCTAACACTTTTAGTATACTATTCTTATATGAAAAAATAAAGTTATTCAAAAAAGATTGGAAAACATCGAAAATATGATAAAATACTTATGAAGATTGAGAGGAGTTTTAAAAATGGAATATAAATTCACACAAAAAGTAACTAAAGAAGACTATATCGCTTTTGTTACTAATCATATGAAAATCAGTTTTTTAAAACCTGTAAATATTATCTTATTCACGGTAAGTATTGGATATTTAATGGTTAGCCCTTTTATTATAGATGAAAAGGATTATACATTTTTATTTATTGGTGTTGGGATAGTATTACTACTATTTGCAATGATATTATTTGCTCGTAAAAACGCAGCTAAACAATATGATAAAAGTGAAGAACAGTTTAATATGACATATATTGTTGATGATGAAAAACTAATATATATGATTAACGAAGGTAATGTTGAAAAACAATGGATTGATTTTTATAGTACTGTTGAAACAGAAGAATATATTTATATTTATGTTAATAAAAATAGTGGTATGGTTTTAGTAAAAAGAGATATACCAACAAATGTTCTTTCTTTCGTTAGAGAAAAGCTTAAAACACACGTTGATGCAAGAAAAGTAAAATTATTATCTTAAACTGCTGATTGATTTCAAGTAGTTTTTTTTATTATCTTTTCAAATTTCTTAAGGTATGATAAAATTATTTTGATAACAATATTACTTGGGAGGTTAAAAATGACTAAAATATTATGTGTTGATAATTCCACTACAATAAGAAAAATTGTCCAAGATTGTGTTTTAGATTTAGGATTCGACTTTTTTGAAGCAGAAAACGGTGTACTTGGAATTGAAAAAGCTAAAGAAATTACCAATATCAGAATGGTTATTCTTGATTGGAATATGCCTGTTATGAGTGGTAGAGAAACTTTGGTTAATTTGCGTAATTTAGAAGGTTTTGAACAAGTAATTATTTTAGTATTAATAAAAATAGAAAACAAAGATCAAGTAATGGAAGCTGTTGACTTAGGAGCTACTAACTATATGTTAAAGCCGTTTAGTGTAAACAACTTACAAGACAAAATACAAGAACTAATAAAAGATGCAGTGTAAACTGCATTTTCATTATGAGGTGAAACTTTTATGGAAATAGATATTTTTGATGGCGATATAATAAAAGAAGATATAGTTAAAACTCCCCATACAATAGCTTGTCGTGGTGTGATTGAAAAAGATGGTAAATATTTAGTTGTAAATGCATCAAAATTTGATATCACAATGTTCCCTGGGGGAAGATTAGAAGAAAATGAAACATTAGAACAGTGTTGCCAAAGAGAAGTACTAGAAGAAACCGGAATTATATGTAAAGTAATTAGTAAAAAAATTAGTATCAATGAATATTTTATTGATAGCTCTTGGACTAATGTATATTTTAAATGTGAATATATAAAAGATACAAAAACAACTAATTTTACAGAAGAAGAAATTAGTATTGGATTAAAAATTCAGTGGAAAACACTAGAAGAACTACTAGATACTTACGAAAACAACATGACATTACATGAACATGGACCAAATGTCCATAATCGTGAATTTTTAGCACTTATCCACAGTATTTAAGGGGTGATTATATGGTAAACATGAATATTACTAAAAGTAAATTTATGGAATATATTAGATGTAAGAGATATCCAGCATTAAATAATATTCATATGCGTAAAAAAATGGACGATGCCTTAATGGATCGTTTTTATGATGTAATAGATTCCCTTGAAAATTTCGAGTTTGATGATAACGAAGACTTCTTAACAAAAGAATTAGAACACTTAGAAGTAATGATGCCATATTACAACCTAATTGAAGTACTAGCCGCTCGTAAGGTAATGAGTGAATGGCATGGTAAAACCCAATACGGAACAAAATACGGAACACAGAAACTATTTATAAATGACCACAAAGGGTTTAATTTAATGTGCTACGTTGATATCTTTAATAAAGATAAATCACAAGTAAATATTATCGAAGTAAAAGCAACCACGTCTAATAAATATATGAGTATGACATATTCCGAAAACAAAGTAAAATATTCCATATTTTTTAAAGATGAACAAGGAATTATGCATCTAAATGAAGAACGAGATCCTAGTTTATTAGAAAACGAAAAATACTTAAAAAAAAGAAAGAAGTTATTTGATAGATTTTCAAATGAAGGAGTTTATGTTTATGACCTTGCCTTCCAACGTTTTGTGATAGAAGAAGATATAAAAGACGCTAAATACTATTTAGGAGTCATAAATCATGAATATGTTTATGACGGAACAATGTTTGATGGTGAAAGAGTATATACAAACGACATTATTACATTTATCGATTTTACAAAAATAACAAAAGAATTATTACCTAAAATTGAAATAAATATTGATGATATAATAAAAAACATTATTAACGATGATGAATCACGAGTCCATTTAGGTAAACATTGTCAATTAAAAAAACAACGAGAGTGTATTTATAAAGATCTATGTTTTGATATGTTACCTAAAAAAAATAGTATTATGATGTTTACAAACAAACATCATGGCTTCAAAGACGAAAGTGGTGAAAAACACGATATTTTTGATTTAGTTAACGAAGGATTTTATACTATGGAAAGTATTCCTCACGAGTGGTTAACAAGAAGGAATAATCAAATTCAAAGGGATTGTGCAATAACAAATAAACCTTATATTGATGAAGGAAAAATTCATGACGGTATCGAGCAAATAAAATATCCAATATATCATCTTGATTTTGAAAGTTTTCCTTGTCCTTTGCCAAGATTTAAAGGTGAAACCTCATATATGCAAAGCTTATTTCAGTTTAGTTTACATATTGAGAAAACCCCTGGTGTTTGCGATAAAGAACTAGATCATTATGAGTTTTTAGTTAACGATTCTAAAGATCATCGTGAAGAACTAGTAAAAAAACTATGCGAATGTATTGGTGATGATGAAGGTAGTGTCTTAGTATACAATCAAGCCTTTGAAAAAACGAGAATTAAAGAACTTGCAACCTTTTTCCCCAGTTATAGTGAAAAACTAGCTAATATAAATAGTCGTTTATTCGATTTGATGTATATAGTTAAAACGAATACAAAACTATATAAAGGATTAGGGTATAATGAAGAACGAGCAAAAAGTGTTAATTACTATAACGAAGAACTATTAGGAAGCTACAGTATAAAAAAAGTATTACCAATCTTTAGTGAATTAACTTACAAAGGAATGGAAATCGGTAACGGTATGGAAGCAGTATATGCTTATGCAGAATTTGACAAGTTAAATCCAGCAGAATTAAAGGAAACAAGACAGTCATTAACCGAGTACTGTAAACAAGATACATGGGCAATGGTAGAAATACTAAACAAGTTAAGAAAGATATAAAACTAATTAGTTTACAAATCATATCAATATGGTATAATGAATTGATATTTATACATTAGGAGGAATAATTATGGCTAAAATCGACAAAATATCAGGTAGTAAAGTACGAATTGAAATCGAAGTTTCATCACAACAATTCGACAACGGACTTGATCATGCATTTAACGCAATTAAAGGTGATGTAGAAGTAAAAGGATTTAGAAAAGGAAAAGTAACTAGAGCAATTTTTAATCAACATTACGGTGTTGAAACACTATATGAAGAAGCGATTAATCATGTAATTCAAGAAACATATATAGCTGCTGTTACTGAAAACAACATAGAAGTAGTAGCACAACCTAAAATCGACTTAGACATTACAAAAGTAGAAAAAGGAAAAGATTTTACATATGTAGCTGAAGTAGCTGTTAAACCTGAGGTTACTTTAGGTGATTATGTGGGATTAAAATTCGCTGAACAAAGCAATGAAGTTTCAGAAGACGAAATCGCAAAAGAAGTTGCTAAACTGTTAAACCAAAACGCAGAATTAGTACTAAAAGAAGAAGGAACACTAGAAAATGATGATACTGCTATTTTTGATTTTGATGGATATGTAGAAGACAAACAATTTGAAGGTGGAAAAGCAGAAAATTACGAACTACTTATTGGTAGCGGACAATTCATTCCTGGATTTGAAGCACAAATGGTAGGAATGAGTATTGGTGAAGAAAAAGACATTAACGTTACCTTCCCTGAAGATTATCAAGCAGAACACC
>JAOZSP010000120.1 GCA_029939615.1 Candidatus Izemoplasma sp.
TAAAAGATGTGGAATAAGATTGGAACTCCAAAAATAAGAACATTAATAATATACCAAGGGTATTCCCCAAACAAATCAATCGCAGTACCTTCTCCTGGTTTCCCCATTAAGAACAAATAGTTACCATCAGTTAATAAATTAATAGGATATATTATAACCATTATAGCTAGTAATGACAATAAATTGGTGAATAAGTGTTTATACTTAACTTCCTTATGATATTCCATAACGAATAATATAAAGGTAAAATTAAGAAAAATCATGCCATGACTGAAAAAGAATTGGAAAAACCTAAAATGAGGAAAACCAATATTGTTTTCAATAGATGGAGTTAAGATTGCCATAAAAGCCCCAATCATTAATATAAATAAAGTATTAACAAATAACTTCTTAGATTTAAAAAGCAAAATAATAGCACTAGTAATTACTCCAAGACCACAAAGATGCAAAGGCAAACTAGCTCCTATTTCCCATTCATTTACTACTAGTCTAAAGATATTAAGAAGAACCTCTTGAAGAATGATTGCTATTGCTAATGTAATTCTAACTATGTCAACATATTTAGATTCTCGTATCTTTTTACTAAAAATGATCATAAATCCATTAATTACAAAAACAACTAAAACAGCAATGAAATGTGTACTTGAAAACATTTCGAAAGTATTATACAAATCAGTATTAAACATAGTAATCTCCTCTTAATTTGATATTCAAAGCAATTAAGAGAATTATAGAATAAAAAAATAAATATATCAACACATATTTAAATTAATTACCGCATTAATTAAAATATGCGGTAATTAATTTAAATGCAGTTCGAAAAAAAACGAAATACATTGCATTTCGTTAAACAAGTGGTGCCATAAGTCCTATCAATCCCTCAAATACACGCTGGATATAGTTTCTCTTACTCCATTTAACTCTATCAACAAGTTTCGATTTAGAGCGGTCTAAATCGAAATCACTTATCAACTCAGAAACTCCTGTATTATATAGTAAAGCTGTTGCTTCAAAGTTAATTCGAGCACTTCTATTATCAAGGTTATATGTTCCACAAGATGCTAGTATATCATCACATATAAAAACTTTTGCGTGAGTAAACATTTTTTTATATGTGTATATTTTAACTCCTTCATCTAATAGTTCTTGGAAAAAGGATCTAGTAATCTCATAAACTGATTTTCTATCAGGTTTCCCTGGAACGATTATTTCGACATCAACTCCTCCTCTAGAGGCAATGATTAATGAAGTAATCATTTCTCTATCAAGAGCTAAATAAGGAGTCATAATTTTTATTGATTTTTTAGCGTTGTTAATTATTTTTACATAAGTATTTCTAATTGGTGGATATTTAAAATCAGGCCCAGAAGGAATAATTTGAATTAGCGCTTCAGAAGTTACTTTCTGAGCGCAATAATATTTCTCTTCATCAATAAAATCATTTGTAGTATAATACCAGTCTCTAAAAAATAAAGAAGTAAGAGAGTTAATGATTTTTCCTTCTAATAGTAATTGTGTATCCCTAAATTTAGGATACCTTTTTGATTTATTCCAATATTCATTTGCTAAATTCATACCCCCTATAAACGCTACCTTAGAATCTATCACTGTTGTTTTACGATGATTACGGTAATTTACTCTTGTATCAAACAACCCAATATATACTGGGTCATTAGCAACTATTTCTACTCCTGCTTTACGTAAAGATTTCATATACCTTTTGTTTAGAAAAACACTTCCTAAAGCATCGTATATTATTTTAACTTCTACACCACTAGCTGCTTTCTCTTTTAGAATATTTAAAATTTGTTTCCCTGTTGCATCTGTTCTAATAATAAAGAACTGCATTAAAATAAACTTTTCAGCCTTTTTTAGTTCTTCCATTAACCTTGGAAAAAAGGTAGATCCATTTCTTAACACTTCTGCTTTTGAATTATTTATATAGGCATGATGACGAGTCATATTATATGCTGTTTTATAGATATCTGTTATTTCTGAATCAATGCTTCTATACTCATATAAATCAAAATCAGTCTCTGGTTCTTTTGTTAAGTATTTACCATCCACTATTAAAGGGTGTTTTCTATATCTTAAACTCTCTCTAAAATCACGTCCAAAAGTTAAGAAAAGTGCTAGACCTGTAAATGGTTCAATAGCTAATATTAGTAACCATGGTAATTTTGATATTGAATATTCACTTTTAGCTACAATTCTTATCCAAATAAGAATTGCGAAAAAAGTAGTAAAATATCTAAATCCTAAAATAATAAACTCAGTAAATGAATAATCAATTCTAAATACTTTTATTACTAACTCAAAAGATACCCTAAGTACTAGGGCAACTGTTAAGATAAAAATTATCCATAAATTTCTCTTGTAACTAAATTTCATGTTAACCACCTACTATTATTATAATCTAGTCGAAGTAAAAATTAAATCTTTTTCGCTCTTCTCATACGCTATAGAGTCTTATACTAAGTAGATAAAAGCATTTTAATATTTTCATAAAAAGAACTCTTATTTTTCAAAGAGTTCTTTAATTATTATTTCAGGTTAGAAATATCTTGAGATGCTTTCGAAGAAATCTTTTGCAAATCTCCTTTTAATCTTTGTTCATACTCTTTTTGAACTCTTTTATTTTCTGAGTCAAAATGAGATTTCTCATTACTTGTTTTTTTAACAATGGTTTGAAGAGTCATTTTATGTTCTGAATTTTGGTTATCTAGTGTTTCATGAATCTCTTTAATTAAACCAATGTATTTTTGATCTAGTTGTCCAAACTGATTACTAACGTTATTGTTTTGTGCTTGGATTAGTTTTTCTGTTTTAATCTCTATATCCTTGATTTTACTATTTATTGTGTTTTTAAAGTTTTCTAAATTTTCTTCTTCTGTTTTTAGTTTTGCATCATTTTTATCTAATTGGGATTGTTTTTCAGAAGCTAATTTTTGAATGCTTTGATTTAAAGTATCATTTAGAGTTTCTTTTGATTTTTCAAACAAGTCTATTGCTAAGTTAATTAAGTTTTGCTTATGCTCTAGATTTAGATTTAAGAAAGCAAGGTTTTCTTCTGTATTACTTTGATTTCTTGTAGAAGCTTTGTCAACAAAATCTTTTACACTTGTTATTGTTTCATTATAGCGATTTTTAGCATCTTTAAGCTCATTATCTTTATTTGTGTTTAATGAATCTATTGCTAGATTAATTCTACTATTTTCTGCATCATTAAAAGCTTCCGCTTCTTCTAACGCAATTTCATTACGTCTTAATGCATTTTTCAATGCTGTATCGTAAGCTATAGTAGCATTAATAATTACTTGTTCTTTGCTAGTTCTTTCTTGTTTGTAATTAGATACTAATTTTTGATATGTATCTTGTAAATATCTTTTCTCTTTTTTATCTTGTTTTGAATCCAATTTATCTATTTTTTGCTTAAGCTGATTTACTTTTACTTCTTGTTCTTCTATATACTTCTCTAATTCTACTTTTTTTGATCCTGCTACTTTTTCAATTACTTTGTCAAAAGGAACTCTCTCTTTTGCAAGAACATCGTTTATTTTCTTAACTAAAGTTTTATTACTAGCATTTACTTCTTTTCTTTCAGACTCTAAGAAAGCGACTTTTAAAGTGTAACGATTATTAGCTTCAAGTTCTTCATATTCAAATAGTTCTTTTGCTCTATCTGTATATAGTGCTTCTTGTAACTGTTGATAGTTATAAAACTCTTCTTTATTACTTGAAGTTGTTTTATGTTTTAAATTATGATAAGCAACTTCTTCGGTTTCCTCGTTAACTTTTTTATCTTTAACTAGTTTAATTGCTGCAACTTCTAGTTCATTGTCTAGGTTTAGATTTGCATTGTCTAAGATGTCTTTAGTTAGATAATCATCATGTAATTTTGTTATTTTAATAACACGAAGTTCTTTTTCCATGTTTTCTAATTTTTCAGATAACTTTTCAGCGTTAATATTGTTATCTTTTTCAAAGTTATATCTTAGTTTTACTAGATTGTCCTCTTTTTTTGCAACATCTAGTTCTTGATTTTTTAATACTTCAAGTTGTTTTTCCTTTACATCAGCATATTCACTATTGTAATTATTTAGTTCTTCTGATCGAATTTTTTCATATTCAAATTTAGTATTCTCAATATCTGTTTTTAATGTTATCAAAGCAGTATCAATTTGTAATTGCATAGCTTCACGTAAACGTGAAAATTCTTTTACTAATTCTGCACGTTTGGCAATACCTTCTTTAACAAAACTTTTTCGATAATCAATAGCTACTTTGTACTCTTGTGAATATAATTTTTTTAGAATATTTAGATCTCGAGTTGCTTCTTTTTTAAATTTATCAATATCTTTTTTGTGTTGTTTCGCTGAACGAGTATCATTATCTTCAATTGATCTCTGTAAATGTTTTTCTCGATTAGCAATTCTTTTATCTGCTGATGAGCGAATACCTTCATGTTTTCCATCATAGGAATTTTTATCTTCTGAAATTTTTTCGTCTATTTCAGCTAACTCTTCTTCATAAGACATATTAAACATCGTTATTTTTTTATCTAATTTTTCTCTTTCTAGTTCAATACTTTCTTGTAATTTTTCTACTTTTTTATTTGACTCTACTGTCAATTTTTTTATTTTGATTTCTTCTTTTTCATTTAATCCCGAAACCTTTGATTCATGCTTTGAACGTAAATCAGAAATTTTTACATTAAATGAATTTTGATCTTTTACACCCTTTTCATTAATACTGACAATTGCTTTTTTAGTATTTTCAACATCTTTTTGATATGTTGCCAAAGTAGATGCAACTAATTTTTTGTTTTCATTTTTAATAACAACGATTTGCTCGTTGACTTTTTTGGTTGCTAATTCTTGCTTTAACGCCGCTGCTTCATTTGCTTTTTTTGCTTTCGCTTCAACTGCTTTTCTTTTTGTAGAAACATCTTTTTTAAGCTTTTCATTTGCCTTGATGATATCTTCTAAAAGCAAAGCATATTCAGTTTTTATATCTTTCTCTTCTTTACTATGCAGTTTTTCTTCAGCTTTTAGATTACTGCTTAAAGCCTTTACTGCAGTAGTAAATTCCTTTTGTACTTCCTTTGCTTTGTCGTAAACACTAAATTCCTTCTTTTGTACTCCCAAATAGTTGTTTTCTAAAATCTTTTGTACCTCTTCTTTAGTTTTCGCCATTTTATATCCTCCTATTTTCCCATATAATACTATTCTACCATTTATTAAGTGATTTTTTAATGTTTTTAGAAAAAAATCGCTATATATATAGAAAAGAAAAGGAAAAAAATTTCCTTTTCAGTTTTCAAACGAGAATACCATCCTGATACTTATTTAAAAATCCTAAGATTTTAGTATCATTTAGAGGTGGGGTGAAATAGTATCCTTGTACAAATCTGCCCGTGGATTAGTTCCTCTCACTTTGTAT
>JAOZSP010000121.1 GCA_029939615.1 Candidatus Izemoplasma sp.
TAAATTGTATCTTTATTTGATTTTGTTAAAACAAAAGCGAATTCTACTTCAGGGTTTTTTGTGTCATTTTTTGTATGATAGTCATTTACACATCTTAAGAATCTATCTATATAAGAAAAATCTGCTTTTCTGATATTGTAGTAATCTTGTTCGATTCCGTCAACACTAATAATTAGTTTATCAAAATTATGACATAATTTACTTAACTTTTTAGGGCCTATTATTCCATTTGTTGTTATTTCTTTTGGGAAATCTTTGAACTTTTCAATAGCATAATCGAAGTTTTTAGCAATTGTTGGTTCACCAATGCCACCAAATACAATTGGTGTTTTTGGAGGTAATTGATCATATAGAATATCTATTGTTTCTTTACTCATATCACCTAGTTTAGCCTCCCATGAGCTTCTATAGCACATTTCGCAGCTTAGATTACATCTGTTTGTGAGTTCTATATATACTTTTTTCATATAAAGTAAGAAGGAATGTATTAGCATTCCTTCTTATTTTAAATTTATAATCCTAATTCTTTAAGTTTTGCAGGTGTTGGAATTCCATTTTCGTCCCAACCTCTTAATGAATAGTATTCAGGTAATAACTCACTTAAACGATGAACATTTCCTTCATTTGGGCCTTCAGATAATGGCTCTTTTAATAATCTTGCTGGAAGAGTATCTTCTTCAGGTAAAATACCTGCAGCTATATTGAATAGTTTTTCAATATTATAAATTCTTTCTCCAGCTTTCAATACATCTTCACCAGTCCAATTAGTCCCAACAATATTATTGAAAATTTCAGCATAGTCATCTGCACCAAGAGCAAATGATGTAAATAGACATAATCCAGTTCCATCAATAAATGCAGTTAAATCTTGGAATGTTTTTGTCCAGAATGGTTTATCTTTTACATCTAAACGTTCTAGTTTAGCAGGTAAACCTAAAATCTCTGGAGAAATCATATATCCACGCACATGACATCCACCACGGTTAGAAGTAGCATAATTTAATCCTTGTCCTTGTACACCACGTGGGTCATAAGCTGGCATTTCTAATTTTTTAACTGTCATTGATAATTCTGGAACACCATAACTTTCACATAAACGATAAGATCCATAAGACAATTTCTCACCGAATCCTTCTTTTAATGCCATTTTTTTAGTCCAATAAACAATAGCATCATCATTTCCAAAATCAAGATCATGACCTTCAAAATCAATATCATCTAAGAATCCTTTTTGTTTTAACTCCATTGCAGCTGCTAGTGTAGCTCCGGCAGTGATTGTATCGATACCGTATTGATTACACCAGTAGTTAGCTTCAATAATTTTTTCTAAATCTTTTACTCCACAGTCTGCTCCGAACGCCCAAATTGTTTCGTATTCTGGTCCGCCACCTTCAACTTTATCAGTTTTAGTATAACGACCGCATCCGATAGGACATCTGTGACAAGGATCTTTCCTAACTAAATACTTTTCAGCAAGAGTTTCTCCCGAAATATCTTCGGCACTCATGAAAACTCCTTCTTGGAAATTGTTAGTTGGAAAAATTCCGTTTGCATTAATCACATTTACAAGTACAGCAGTACCATAAGCTGGTAATCCTTCACCAGTTACAGGGTTTTCTTTTAACTTAGCAGTTGCTTCTCGATTGTTTAGTTTTACTTTTTCTTCATCAAACAAACTAACTTTTAAGTTACCTTTTACTACAATTGCTTTTAAGCCTTTACTACCCATAACAGCACCAACACCACTACGTCCGGCAGCTCTATCTTTATCATTCATGATGGCAGCCATCAAACTTAATTTTTCACCAGCAGGTCCAATAGCTAAAACGTTAGTTTTTTTATCTGCTTGTAAAATATCAGTAGTGTCACCAACTGTTTTACCCCAAACATGAGTTGCGTCTAATATTTCCACTTTATCCTCATTTATTGAGATATAAACAGGCTTTTCTGATTTTCCTTCAACGATAACACCATCGTATCCAGCATACTTAAGTCTTGCACCCCATGTTCCTCCAGAATTGGAAGAAGCTATAGTCCCTGAAAGGGGAGATTTTGTAACAACCATGTAACGTCCACCAGTTGGTGTTGGTGTTCCTGACATTGGTCCATTAATAAAGATTATCTTGTTTTCAGGACTTAAAGCATCAATCTTTGGGTCGATCTCATCAAAAAGCATTTTAGTTCCCAGTCCGCGACCCCCAACAAATTTCTTTGCCAATTCAAAATCTAAATCTTCAACTTTAATGCTTCCTGTAGTTAAGTTGACCCTAAGAAGTTTACCCATGTACCCAAACAATGTAATTCCTCCTTTTTATAATGGTTTATAATTAATTATATAATAATTAATATTTTTTAAAAAGATTTTTTTTATAATAATACGAATAAAGCCTTCTAAAAAACACTAAAAAAGTAAGCGTTTTTATGATATAATACAGATGAAAGTATCCGAGTTATTTTGTCTAAGGGTAACTAAGATGAATAACCGATGGGTTTATAGAGAAATTTATAGGCCTCCCATGTTTGGAAAGGATAAAGACTTTTTCTCCTTTTTGATGTGGGAAAAGTCTTTTTTTGAGAGGTGACCATGTGAGGAAGGTAATTGTTTTAATTAATTTTGTATTGATAGTATTTCTTAGTTCATGTAGTAAGCAAGAATTACTAATTGTTACAACAACATCACTAGATAATAGTGGATTATTGGCTTATATAATTCCAGTATTTGAGGAAGAGTATAATGTTAAAGTAAAGATTGTAGCTTTAGGAACTGGAGCTGCTTTAGAATTAGGAGAAATGGGTGAAGCAGATATTTTACTTGTACATGCTTATGACAGTGAAATAGCATTTGTAAATGCTGGATATGGAGAAAAGAGAAGTAATATCATGTATAATGATTTTATTTTTGTTGGACCTGAAACATTGGATACTGCAAACCTAAGTGAAACACTCACTGAAATTAGTGAGAATTACGATTTTTATTCAAGAGGAGATAATTCAGGAACTCATACAAAGGAATTATCACTTTGGACTGAAAATGGATATGATGTTAGTACTTTTGGTGAATGGTATAAAGAAACAGGACAATCGATGGGATCTACTTTAACGATGACATCTTTAAGTCAGTTCTATACTTTAACTGATCGCGCAACATATTTATCAATGCTTGATAACTTAGATTTAGTAATCGCATATCAAAATAGAGAAGAGTTAAAGAATCAGTATGGTGTAATAAAGGTTAATCCAGAATTGCATAACCGTGATGATAGGGTAGCTGATTTATTTTATGATTGGATTATTAGGGATGATATTCAAGATTTGATTGGTACATACGAAGGATACGGAGAACAACTGTTTTTTCCTAATAGTTAGGTGATTTTATGATTATTGAAGGAATTATTGAAGCGTTTAAACTTTTATTTTCATTAAATAGAGAAATATATACAATTATATTTCTTTCTTTAGCGATATCAATTTTAGCTACTTTAACAGCCTCTTTAATTGGAACATTTTTTGGAATACTAATTAGTATTTCAAATTTCAAACTAAAGAAATTTACTAAAAAGATCGTTTTTACATTTATGGGGATTCCTCCAGTAGTACTAGGACTTATAGTTTTATTAGTAATTACAGGACCATTCGATGGTTTTAACTTACTTTTTACTAAAACAGCCATGTATATTGCTCAAACACTTCTTGTACTACCGATAATAATTGGGAATATAATAATTTCAAGTGAAAAAACACAAAAGAAAATTTTAGAAACAGCAACAACATTAGGTGCTAAAAAAATAGATAAAATTAAGTTGCTAATTATTGAAATTAAACCATTTATTTTTATGAGTGTTATTTTAGGATTTTCAAGAGCAATAAGTGAAGTAGGAGCAGTTATGCTAGTTGGTGGAAATATCAAAAATGATACTAGAGTAATGACGACTTATATTGCTTTAAACAATAGTATGGGAGAATACTCAGTATCAATAGCAATGGGTATAATTTTATTATTACTAGCGTTTTTGATTCATACACTAGTTTCAAGATTTAGAGGTGATTTCTATGATTGATATAAAGAACTTGTCTGTTGATCTTAAGACTATTGAAATATCATTTGATGATTTTACATTTGAAAAAAGTAAGATCACAATTGTTTCAGGTAAAAATGGTTCTGGTAAAACAACGTTATTAAAAGCAATAGCAGGACTACTAGAATATAAAGGGGATTTACATGTGAATGGTGAAGTAACGTATAATTCACAAGAACCAGTAATATTCAATCGCACAGTTTACGAAAATATTTCCTATCCTCTTAAAATAAGGAAGTTAGACCTTTTAGAATATGAAGAGAAGATATGGGATTATTGTAAGATATTAGAAATGGATCATCTAATAAATAAAAATGCTTTAAAATTATCCTCAGGTGAAAAGATGAAGGTATCAATTATAAGGAGTATCATTTTTAATCCTGATATCGTACTATTAGATGAGCCCACTACACATTTAGATTTAGATTCAATTAATGAACTTGGTACCTTAATAAGAAGGTTAAAAAAAGATATGACATTTATTATCGTTAGCCACAATAAAACATTTATTGATTCTCTAATGGATGTCGAATATAAGATAGGAGGAAACCATGTTCTTAGTTAAATCAATAGATGAAACAATGGAATTAATTACTGAACATTTTAGTGATTACTCTACAAAAAAGATAAGAATTAAATTAGAAAACTCGTGTAATTATGTATGCGCTGAAAATATAATATCACACGAAGACGTCCCTCATTTTAATCGAAGTATTGTTGATGGTTACGCTGTTGATTTTAATAGTGTAAAATTAGCATCAGCTACAACACCAGCAATTCTTAAATTGATAGGTGAAGTAGAAATGGGTGAAGAAGCTAAAGGGACTGTAAATATTACTTCAACTGTTTATGTTCCTACGGGTGGACATTTACCAACTGGCGCAAATTGCGCTGTAATGATTGAAAACACTGAAATGATAAATAATGAAGTGTTTATTTATAAGAGTTCATCAATTTGGGAAAACGTACTATTGCAAGGGAGCGATATAGAAAAAGGAACAGTAGTGTTAAAGGAAAACACATTGATTACTCCTTTAGTAATTGGGGCTTTAAAAAGTATTGGAATCAAAGATTTATTGGTATATGAGAAAATTAAAGTAACAATCATCTCAACAGGGGATGAGATTGTTGATGATAAAGATACTCTAAAAATTGGTGAGATAAGAGATATAAATACGTATACTATTAAAAACTATTTAGAAGAAAAAAACTTTATCGTTAATAATACTTTCATAATTAGAGATAATTTTGAAGAATATAAGGATGCAGTTATAAAGAGTTTTGAAGACTCTGACATTGTATTTACAAGTGGTGGAAGTAGA
>JAOZSP010000122.1:0-644 GCA_029939615.1 Candidatus Izemoplasma sp.
CTAATGATGCAAAAAATGAATGGCAACACCCTCTTACAGGAGAAGTATATAACTATTCAGTAATAGAGTTGTATGACCAAGCATTACAATTTGCACTTAAATTAATAGCGCAAGTCGATGATTATCTTGCTAATAACAATGATATTGACCTAACAACTGTATTTACTAATCTTTCTTTAAACTCAGGAGTCGATTGTGACCAGGGGTTAGCGTTTAAATATATTAATATTTACCGAAAATAAAACAACTTTAAAAGTTGTTTTTTTAATAAAATTTCTAAAAAAGCGTTTATCCTTTACCTATTATCTTTAACGATCTTTTACCGTTTTTACCTCTCTTGAAACGATTCTTTTTATCAGTTATAATGATATTACAAAGATAAAAAGGAGGTGTGATAAATGGAGAAATATCGTCTTTATAGAAATATACTATGTATTGATTTAAAAAGTTTCTATGCCTCTGTAGAGTGCGTTTTAAGAGGGTTAAACCCATTTACTACTCCTTTAGTCGTTGCGGATAAAAGTCGTAGTAACGGTAGTGTTGTACTTGCTGTTACACCTTATTTAAAAGCTCGTGGTGTAAAGGCAAGGTGTCGTGTTTATGAGTTGCCTGATGATCCTTCTATTATCTATGCAAAACCACGG
>JAOZSP010000122.1:654-5394 GCA_029939615.1 Candidatus Izemoplasma sp.
AGGCTTGAGAAATTCACACCTGCTTTAATACCATACTGAAATAACTGAGCATTTGCAGTGGTAAACAAAAACATGGCTGTTATTGTAAGGAAAAATAGCTTCTTCATAATGTTAAGATTTAAATTATTCGATAATATTTTAGAAATCTATTTACAGTATGTTTCTTTTGAAGATATTCATATCTATAGTGTTGATGAGGTATTTCTTGATATGACCACTTACTTGGAATATTATAAAAAAACCGATATTGAGATGGCAGAAGTGATTCTTAGAGATATTATGGAAACCACAAAAATACCGGCTACATGTGGGATTGGCCCCAATATGCTTTTAAGTAAAATTGCTTTAGATGTTGATAGTAAGAATGCACCAACCTTTATCGCAAAATGGACATATGATGACGTTCCTACAAAGTTGTGGAATATTAGTCCAATATCTAAAATGTGGGGTATTGGTAGAAATATGGAACGTAATTTAAACCGTTTAGGAATCTATAGTATTTATGATTTAGCACATTACCCTCTTCATAAGCTTCAAAAGTACTACGGAATTATGGGTGAAGAACTATATCATCACGCTCATGGGATAGATATGTCAATTATTAATGAAAAACTAGTCTATAAACCTGTTTCAAAAAGCTATGGAATGGGACAAACCTTATTCCATGATTATTATGGTGACGATGTCACCCAAATAGTTTTAGAAATGACAGATGAAGTAACTAAACGATTACGGGCAGGTAATAAAAAAGCTTATACCATTAATCTAGGTATCGCTTATTCAAAAGATATTGGTGGTGGCTTTAATCGTCAAATGACTTTACCTTTTCCTACTTGTAATGAAGCGGAAATATATAATGCGTGTATGTCTTTATTTGATGAATTTTATAATGATTCTCCAATTCGAAAAGTAACTATTAGAGTAACTAACTTAGTCGAAGAGTATTACGTTCAATTGAATCTTTTTAAAGATATGAATAAAGTAATTAAAGATCACAAACTCCATTCATCACTTGATAATCTAAAATTCCGTTACGGAAAAAGTGCTGTCTTACGAGCATCATCATTAACAGATTCTTCAACTGTACTAGCTCGTAATACAATGATTGGAGGTCACAATGGTTGAATATGTTTATCGTGATCGTAAAATGATGAAATGGATGCCCTTTAATGCATTGCTAGAACAAGGAAGTTATATTAGTGATTTATTACATGGTAAAGAACGTCAAACAATGCCAGTACTAAGTGATGATCAAGAAGTAGAACTAAACTACAAACTAGAAACAGCATATTTATTTAAAAATGAAATTACAGTTTCCTATTTTGAATCTCACAAAATAAAACAAATACAAGGTATTATTACCAAAACTGATTTATATAAAAAACTTATCTTTATTGGAGAACAAAGTTTATCAGCTTATCAAATAATAGGTATTGAAGTTTTGTAAGGGATAAAAGATTTGCACTGCTATGAAAAAGCGGGACACATAGTCCCCCTCTAGAACAAATAATGTAGTATAATAATACAGAGGAGTTGATAATGTGGTTAATCAGTACAGTGTAGACTTTAAGTTAAAAGTAGTAAAGATGGATCACTTATAGCTTATTCGACAAATGAAGAGAAAAATCTTATCAACTCAGATATCTATTTAATTAAGTCAGATGGTTCTGATATGAAACGAGTAGTACAGTTGAAAGTTGGGTCCCAAGATTCATTTGCGGACTGGTCTGATGATGGACATTTCTTTGCGTTTACGACCGATATTAATGGAATTGATCAAGTAGCAATGTATCATCTAAAAACAGAGGAAGTAACATTTTTTGGTGATGCTACACAGTCTGAAAATGCAATGAAGGTTATAGGAAATGATAAAATACTTGCTAGATCAAATTATAATGCTTCATTATCCCCTGTTATCTATGACGTAACAACAGGAGAAAAAACAATCCTAGAGTTCCCACCAGGAATCGCAGTGGGATCTCAACTTATCAATGATCATGAAGTCATCATGACAATCAATCGTCCATTATCTCCTTCGACATTGATTCGCTTCAATATCCTAACACAAGAAAGTGAAACACTATTAGAAACTGATATGGGCAATATTGACGGATCATTGTTTGTTGATGGAAAACACATTTTTTATCCATCCCTTGATGGAACAAAAATACCTGCACTAGTCTACAAACCTCGTGATTTTGATCCTAATAAGAAATACCCAGCAATTATCATTCCACACGGTGGACCTACAGCGCAGTACTTCCTATACTTTTCACCAAGTGTTCAGTATTTTACTGACCTTGGATACATAGTGATGAATCCAAATGTTCGTGGTTCGACTGGATACGGATCTGCATTTAGAGATGCTTGTATAAAGGATTGGGGAGGAAAAGACCATGAAGACTGGATTGCTGGTAGACAGTGGTTGATTGAACATTCAGCTGTTAATCCAAAGAAAGTTGTCATCTATGGTGGTTCCTATGGTGGATATGCAACTTTATGGGCGATGGGAAAATCCCCAGAATTATGGGCAGCTGGAGTTGCTTGGGTACCGGTATCCGATTTACTTGCGATGTATGACCTTAGTATGGAACATTTTAAATTTTTTCTACGCCAACAGATGGGTGATCCAGTAGAAAATAAAGAACTCTGGATTGATCGTTCTCCTATTACTCATATTCATAACATGAAATCTCCGTTATTACTAGTTCACGGTTCAAATGATCCACGTTGTCCTGTGTCACAATCACACATAGTTGTAGAGAAACTCAAACAATATGGATTCAAAGAAAACGAGGATTTTGAATACGTCGAATATAGCAATGAAGGACATGGTTCCTCTGGAGATATGTCTGGCACAATTCGTTCATTGAAATTGCTTGATGACTTTCTCTATCGAAGAATTGAATCTAAATAATTAAGTTTATACCAAATGACTTAACAAAAATACAAAATATAACATACTAGGTACTTTCTCTCATGAAAGTACCTTTTTTTGGTTGTGTTTGTTGAAAAAACTTAAATTATTATTAACTGTGAAGGATATTGCTTTCATATATTATATAAATTATGATAATATAGTTTGTATCCTAATATTAAGGAGGTGAAAATCATGAAGATATCTTTAATTCTTAAACGAATATTCTTATCATTACTTGCACTTGTAGCTACAGGTTTTTTTACAACGATGGCATATGCTTATTTTGATAGCCTACAAGAAATAACTAATGAGAATATAACTATAGGAGAATGGACAAACGATTGTACAAACACAATTGGTACACCACAAGAGTTTTATGATTTTTCAACTTCATCAACGAGTAATCCTAGCGATTATTACTGTTTAACAAATAATATAGATTTTGCTAGTTTCACTTGGAATCATACTAGTGCATTCAATACCAACCAACTAAATTCTACATTTGATGGACTAGGTTACACATTAAGTAATATCACAATGACATCAACCGATACTTCTACAAAATATATGAGTCTATTTTCTAGAATGGACGGTGGAACTATTAAAAATGTTGTAATAGATAATTTCAATATGGGATTCACTACCTCATTTCATAATAGTGCAACATACCAATCAGCAATCTTTGCTGCTCAGGTATCTGGTACTAACAATTTCTTTGATAACATAACAATCATAAATTCAGAAGTAATAGCAAACTCATTACAAGGCGCAGGAGGATTAATAGGGCAATCAGAGAAAAACGCAGATATTACTATTACAAATATTAAGGTGGATAATCTAACAGTTCTTAATGATTCCAAACGTGTTGGTGGTTTAATTAGTAGAGCATTAAAAGGAACGGGTACAATTATAATTGAAGATGTTGACTTTATAGGAAATGTAGCTGCAAGTAATGCTACATCAAATACAGGTGGTATAATTGGTACCGTTCAAAATATGACAATTAGCTTCTCAAGAGTTATTGTTGAATATACTGCTTCAGGTACAGTTAACCTATCAGATGGTGCTATCACATATACATCAAACAAATATGTTGGTGGATTCGTTGGAAATACTCAAAATGCTGCGGTTATAACCTTTGATGATACGTTCTTCACAGGAGAACTACAAACTACTTACGCAAATTTAGGATCGTTAATCGGAAGAAGAAGAACAAATCCAACAATTCTAGATTCTTATTACTCAAATGCATTATTTGAAACATCATATACCCCAACTACATCTACAGGTGTATCAAACGCTACAGTTGTAAATGCTACTTCAATGCCAAGTATTTCATGGTGGAATACATTCAAAGTAGACTTCAACAGTGCTAATAATTTATGGACACAAGATTTAACAGGAAGGTTAACTTTAATTAGATAGAAAGATACTAAATAATGTAAAAAAGAATACAAAAAGCAGATAGAGCTAGGAAATATAAAAGATTATATGACAAAGGATCAATAACTACAATTATGTAGATATTGATCCTTTGTCTTAGTGTTTATGGTATTACATATATGTATTAATATATTAGTTTTATCAGTTTAACGGCTACGTCCTCCGCCACCTCCACCACCAAAACTACCGCCACCACTAAATCCTCCACCGCTACTAGAACCTTTAGTTGATGAAGTTACTTTAGCTTGTGCTTTAAGTTGATTTGTTTCATGGAATTTAGAGAGATTTCTTTGGAAGTAACTATGACGATAATAATTGTAGTTTCTATTTGTATATCTACTATGCTGATCTTCTCGATTTTCTGATATTAGTTTATT
>JAOZSP010000123.1:0-2169 GCA_029939615.1 Candidatus Izemoplasma sp.
AGTGCTGTTAAACCTAATCCACATAAAGATGTTTTTTTAATTGTTTTAGAAAGACTTTTTAATCTATCTAAATCAGCTATGGTTCCTTCACCGTTAGATATTTTATCAAGAATATTATATAGTTGTACAGTACCTTCTCGACAAGGTGTACATTTACCACAACTTTCATCAACTGAAAAATCTAAATAGAATTTAGCTATGTCAACCATACAATCATGGTCATCAAGAACAATCATTCCTCCTGATCCCATCATTGATCCATGTGCAACAAGATTATCAAAATCTACTTTTTGGTCTAAGTGTTTTGTTGTTAAACATCCACCACTTGGACCACCTGTAAGAACTGCTTTAAATTTTCTTTTGTTTCCAACTCCACCACCAATTTCATTGATTATTTCACCAAGAGTGATTCCCATTGGAACTTCAATTAATCCAGCGTGTTTAGTTTTTCCTGCTAAAGCAAAAACTTTGGTTCCTGGTGAATCTTTTGTACCAAATGATCTAAACCATTTATTACCGTTTTGAATGATTTGTGGTATATTTGAAAGTGTTTCAACATTGTTAATAATTGTTGGTTTACCATATAAACCTTCAATAGCTGGGTAAGGTGGTTTTAATTTTGACATTCCTCTATTACCTTCTATAGAAGCTATTAAGGCCGTTTCTTCACCACATACAAATGCGCCTGCACCAAGTCTGATTTCAACATTAAAATTAAAATCAGAGTTAAATATATTTTCACCTAAAATATTTATTTCCTTAGCATCATCAATTGCTTTTTGAAATCTTTTGGCAGCTAGTGGATATTCAGCTCGAACATAGACGTATCCCATATTTGCACCAATTGCATATCCAGCAATCATCATACCTTCTAAAATACTATGGGGATCTTTTTCTAAAATTGATCGATCCATAAAAGCACCAGGATCACCCTCATCAGCATTACAAATGATAAACTTTTGAGCAGATTCAACGTTATGGGCAAAATTCCATTTTTTTCCAGTAGGAAATCCACCACCACCACGACCACGTAAACCTGATTTTGTAATTTCATTGATAATATCTACTTGATTCATTTCAGATAAAGCTTTATAAATACTAAAATAACCATTTTTAGCTATGTAATGGTTAATATTCTCAGGATTAATTAAATCACAATTTTTTAAGACTACTCTTACTTCTTTTTCATGAACCTTTAATTTAGATTCAACTATTTCGGGATAAAGTTTAAGTGTTTCTTCTTTTATCTGTTGTAAATTGTGTTTGTTCATAAATACCTCCGATTGATTGAAATATATAATGATACCTTAGAATAATTATATAAAATTATTGTCCTTTCCTCAAGAATTTTATAATGTAACATTTAAAATACATTCAATTCTGTAATGATTATAAATAATATAAATGAATTGCAATAACTAAAACTATGATTAATTTATATTATGATAAAATATTTTCACTTAAATTGCACATTAAAACAATCAAAAGTGTAAAAATCCTTTTATAAGACAATTGCCTTTCGTATAATGAAACTAAGAGAATTTCTATTTTCTCTTAGTTTTTCACAAAGAAATAGTTTGGTACTTGAAGGAGTGATATTTTGTATAATTTAGATAAACTTCCAATAATTAGAAAATCGCTAGTGAAAATCGCTGTGATTCTTAATGAGCATAATATAAATTGGGGACTTGGAGGATCTTTACTATTGTACCTAAAAGGTATAAAAACAAGTGTTGCAGATATTGATATTGTTATTGATCCTTTAGACATTAGTAAGTTAGATAATATGGTCTTAAAACTTGAACATACTGAAAAGCAAAAGAATGAAATATACTTAACTCAAAGATTTTATTGTATTGTTATTGGTGAAATAGATATTGATTTAATGGCTGGATTTAAAGTAAAATCAAAAAGTAATATCTATGATTACCCTTCTGGAACTGATTTAATTGATAAGACAATTTATATAGATAAAGTTAGTATAAATATATGTTCAATCGACGAGTGGTTAATTGCATATAAGGCAATGAAGAGACATACTAAAATCACTTTAATTAATCAATATAATTTAACAAAGTATAAAACAATGCTAGGTGACTACATACCTAAATGTGAACAAGAGGAAGTAGATAAGCGTCTGATGATGCAGTTCATTAATAAAAATGATGT
>JAOZSP010000123.1:2179-5353 GCA_029939615.1 Candidatus Izemoplasma sp.
GATTATTAAGAACAAATCTAACTGCTCATGTAACTTCTTCTGCAATTGTTGTTAATAAGGAAATGGATAAAGTTTTATTTGTTCATCACAATATATATAACTCATGGGCATGGGTTGGCGGACATAATGACGGTAATCCAGACTTGCTTGAAGTTGCAGTTATAGAAGCAAAGGAAGAGACCGGATTAGTAGAAATTTCACCATATAGTAGAGATATTATCGCAATTGATGTTATTCATGTTAATAACCATATAAAAAATGGTTCTTTCGTAAGTGATCATCTCCATTTAAACGCAACATTTTTGTTAGTAGCTAATGAAGAAGACAATTTATTTGTTAAAGAAGATGAAAATTCTGGTGTTAGGTGGTTTTATATTGATGAAGTTATGAATCATGTGTCAGAAGAGAAAATTAAGAAAGTATATAGAAAAATATTTGATCGAATTTCCAATATAAAGGATAAAGCTTAAGAGGTGAAAAAATGGAAAAACTATATTTATATTTTTCAGGAGTAGGGAATACTAAATATGTTGTTAAGAAATTTAGCTCTCTTTACTCTCAGGATGACTTTAAAATGGTAAGTATCGAAAACAAAGATGCTATTTTTGAGAATGAAATAATTAATGCAAAAACCATTATTATCGCTTATCCAATTTATGATAGTTTTATGCCTTTTATTATGAGTGATTTTTTACAAAAATATAACGAATACTTTCCTAATAAAAATATAATTGTTATTGTTACTCAAATGTTATTTTCTGGTGACGGTGCTGCTTTAGCCTATCGTATGCTTAAAAATCAAAATGTTAATTTGTTAGCTAGTTTACATATTAATATGCCTAATAATATTACTGATGTTCATTTTTTACCAAATAAGACTGTTGAAGAAAGTATTAAGAAAGTTGCAAAAGCAGATAAGAAAATAAGTAATCTAGTCCAAAAAATTATCTTAGGTAGGAAAGTTAAAATGGGTAGGAGATTTTATTCTCGTTCGTTAGGTTTTTTTGTACAACGAATATATTCAAAATCATATTACTTTAATTCAAGAAAGAAAGTTAGTATTAATGATGACAAGTGTATAAAATGCATGAAATGCATAAACACATGTCCTGTAGAAAATCTAGTTTTAAAGGATAATAAAATAGTCGGTAAGAATATCTGCACAGTGTGTTATAGATGTGTTAATATTTGTCCTACACAGGCTATTCATATTCTTTCAAAGAAATATCCACTTAAGCAGTATATAAGAGATGAATGGAATTAATTATTATCTATGAAGTATTCATTTAATAATTGTGATATTCTATATATATGAATAGAGAGGAGATCATTATATGGTAACTGTAATTTTTTTGAATTTGTTACGCAGTAAATATAATATTCATCAAATTGAAGTGAAACCAGGAACTATTAATGAACTTCTTTTACAAATAAAAGAAATACATCCACAAGTAGTTCTTGAAGATTTTGAGAATTCAGTAGTATTTATTAATAGTATAAGGATTGTCCATCCGAAAATGTATGACGAAGTAGTAGAAGATGGAGATGAAATAGTATTTACTCATTTTATTGGTGGAGGGTAAAAAAAGCATAAAAAAAGTACTGTGATTTCACAGTACTTTTAATTTGTTAATTAATTCTTGAAGCTGAGTAATCTGCATCTCCAAATGCAAGAATTGGTAGGAAGATGAAACTTAGGAAAAATAATCCAATAGCGAATAAAACATCTTTTCCAAAACCTGCTGAAAGTCTAACATAAACTAAAATCATCACAATTAAGTTTACTACAGGGATGAATAATAATAACATCATCCAACCACTATACTTTGCCATTTTAAAGATAATGTAAATGTTGTAAATTGGAATGATAGCTGCTATTCCTGGATAACCAGCTTTAACAAACACTTTCCACATAACATAAATATAGAATACGGCTATTGCTAAAGAAAAAAGTGAACCACCTAAACCAAATGAATTTCCTAAACTTGTTGAACCACCCATAAAATAAAACTCCTTTTGTATTTTTTATTTTCTCGATCAATTTATGATTTGAGAATATGTTTCATTTTCTATTATATCATATTTCATATAAAATTATAGGTATTGTATTGATATTTTTTAGTTGTCATATTTGAACAATGGTTAATTATAAGACAATATCATAGATATCGAAGGGGAAAATGAATGCTCTGTCATAATTAACATAAGAAGGAAGATATTATTAGGTGCTGAATATGGTATAATTCAATTAGATGGCTTTATAGTTTTAAAATCAATTGCTGCAATAAATTCAAAGGAGATTTGACATGAATGTAATCGAATTTAGTAATTTAACAAAGTATTATGGGGATGTAAAAGGATGCGAAAATATTAATATTAAAGTAGAACAAGGTGAGATATTTGGGTTTATTGGTCCAAATGGTGCTGGTAAAAGTACGACTATCAGAACAATGTTATCTCTAATTTATCCTACTAGTGGTAGTGTTACTATTTTTGGTAAAGATGCTATTGAGATGGGGGCTGAAGTTAGAAAAGATATAGGGTATTTACCTTCTGAGATATTTTATTATGATAAAATGAAAGTTATTGATTTATTAAATTATTCTGCTAGTTTTTATGATCATGATTGTAGTACGAAAATCCAGGAGCTTTCGAAAATTATGGAATTAGATTTGAATCGTCGAATTCAAGACTTATCTTATGGAAATAAAAAGAAAGTGGGAATAGTTCAGGGGTTATTGCATTCTCCTAAACTAATCATTTTAGATGAGCCTACAAGCGGATTAGATCCTTTAATGCAACAAAAGTTTTTTAAAATTATTGTTGATGAAAATAAAAAAGGAGCAACTGTACTATTTAGTTCTCATATTTTAAGTGAGGTTCAACAGCTTTGTAATCGTGTTGCGATTATTAAAGAGGGTGAAATAGTTAGTGTTCAAGACGTAAAGGCTTTACAAAAAGATAATTACAAAAAGTTTAGTATTCAGGGTGAAAAATTGAATCATGGTAAATTTAAGATTGCTGGTGTTACTAACTTAGAAGAAAATGAAAATAAAGTGACTTTCTTCTATAAAGGTGACGTTAATGAAATGGTAAAAATATTAGGAACTTTAAATTTGAGTGATGTTTTAATTGAAGAACCAACATTAGAAGAAATCTTTATGCATTATTACG
>JAOZSP010000013.1 GCA_029939615.1 Candidatus Izemoplasma sp.
ACAAAAAAGCATCCGATGGATGCTTTTTTATTGACTAAATATATAGTTTATAGTGATATAAGAAAATAAATAATAACAATAATTCCTAAAACAATACGATACCATCCAAATACTTTAAAATCATGGCTTTTGATATAACTTAACAATAATTTTATTGTAATAATTGATACAATAAACGCTGTAATCATTCCGGTTAATAATATGATGATTTCTGAACTAGTAAATATAAATCCAAACTTATAAATCTTTAAAATACTAGCGCCAAACATTACAGGAATTGATAAGAAAAATGAGAACTCAGCAGCGATAAATCGAGAAGTACCGAGTAAGATAGCTCCTAAAATTGTTGCTCCTGATCTTGATGTACCTGGAATCAGTGATAATACTTGGAACATTCCTATGAAAAATGCTGTTTTATATGATAATTCTTTAATTGATGTAATCTTTGGTATTTTAGTTTTATTTTTGTTTTCAATTATAATGAATAATATTCCATAAACTACAAGCATACTAGCTACAGTTATATAGTTATATAAATGATCATTTAACCAATCATCAAATAATAATCCAATAATTGCTGCTGGTAATACAGCAATTATTACTTTATACCAAATTGTCATTGTTTCTATTTTTTCTTCTTTACTCTTTTTAAGAGATAAAGGATTCAATTTATTGAAAAACAGTACAACTACGGCCATTATAGCACCAAGTTGTATAACTACTAAAAACATTTCTTTGAATGAATCACTCATATTTAAGTTAATCCACTCGTCTACTAAAATCATATGTCCTGTACTACTTATTGGTAGCCATTCTGTTATCCCTTCGACGATACCAATAATGATAGTTTTTATTATTTCAATGAATTCCATATTCGTCACCTCAAGTATATTTAAAACTTACTATACTATAATAACATATTTCTATGAATAGTAAGTAATTATTTTAAGTGTTTGTATTAGGAATATTCTTGTATCTATAAATGATTATTATCTAAACTGATTTTAATAAAATTGTTAAAAAAAACCTCGAAATCCGAGGTTTTTTAAGTGTTATTCTGGAATATTAAATTCTTCAGGGAAGTTAACATTATATAGTACTTCAAGTACGTCTTGTAGGTAAGAAATTCTATCTGCGTTTAATGTCGCAAAGACAGGATTGTTATCTAAGATGTAATTTGTTGAAGCTATTGAATAACCTGAAGTTGAGAAATAAGCTTGATATATTGGAGAGTAATATGCTTCAATTGCAGTATATACACTTGTAGGCATAATTAAATCTGAAACTTCACCAATCATTTCCGCATATTTAATTTCGATATATAAATCTATTTGTGATTCACTAGGAACTACTGTTGTTCCACCACTACCATCACTATAATCTCCAGTAGAGTTATCATAAACAGCAGTAGGTTGTTCGAATCCAGTTCCTTCTGTAGCTAATATGAAATGTAATCCGAAGTTTGATTGAATTAAACGATCATCATAAAATTCATCAATATCTTCTATACTGTTTTCAACAGCAACTACGTAAGAATCATAAATACGTTTTAATGCAGTTACAAAGTCTTCATCAAAGTTAGTAGTAGATAAACTAGTTAAACTTTCTGAAGTAGATAAAGATTCTGTCATAATATAGAAACCATAAGCTTTGAATTCTGCCCAAACATTTTCAGGATCATCAACTAATGAATCGTTGTATTCAGTAACTACTTCGATAAATGAATATTCATCTGTAGATACTTTGTCTTTAATTAAATCTTCAAAAGCAACTACTAATGCTTGGTATTCAACTAAATCTGCACCTGATAATTCATCAACGATATCATTAAATTCATCTGGTGTAAAGTCTTTGTCAAAGTCAACATATAATAAGATGTGTTCAGCGTTTAAACTGAAATACTCATCAACAACTTTTTGGATATAATCAGCAGCATGTTCATACTCGATTGAGTCACCAATTAAGTTAGGTTGTAAGTTTCCAATGATAAATAAATCTCTTATTACGTCTGCTTCACTTACGCTACCAAACGCTAAAATTAGGAATTCATCCCAACTATAAACTGAACTATCAAATCCGTAAGCAGCGTATCCATTACTACTAAAGATACCTTTCATTTCACGTAATTCACCACGATGTTCAATCATTGTTTCGTTATCACTATTTAAGAAATCATGGCTTTCTCCATAAATAGCTGTATAGTATACACTATCTAATAGGCTTAAAGCTTTAACGATTTCAATTGTATAATAAGTTCCAAGGCTTTCTTCCATATATGTGAATAATTGATCAGCAGTAATTTCAGTATCACCAATTTTAGCTACTAATGTTTCATGTCCTTTGTTATCATATTCAACACCATTATTAAATTGGTACTGTAATTTTAACATTGGATCATATATTTCAAATTCCTGGTCTTCCCAATAAGTATCCATTGCGATACTTATTGAAGTATCGGTAATAAGTTCTTCAACCATATCTAATACAATAGCATCAAGTTCTGCTTGTGTTAAATCTTCAAAAGCGGTAACTTCTTCTTCTGATACTTTAAAAGCTAAAACACTGAAACTAGCAGCAGTTTGTAAAGTGTAAGAATAACGAACTGCATCTTCTTCTAAACTTAAAGTATCAAATAAGTAAGATGTATAAGTTAGATATGGATCTCCTTGTACACGATTCTTAGTTGCTTCTTCATAGTTTAAAGCACCAACATCACTGTAATCAGCACAGTAATCTTCAAAATCAGTATTTGTAGGAATTTGATCTAAACTAGGATTCATGTAATTATATAAGTTTATAAATTCTTCAAATACTTCTTCATCACTTAATTGTGTTGTATTTGTAGCATCAAATTCACTTACTGCACGGTCTTCAATTGGTGTTTCTTCATCAAAATATTTACCGAAACCTAAATTATAATTAGGAACTAAGTTAAATTTATCAAAAACATCATTTGCTTCTGCAACACTACTAAATCGAACATCAATAACACAGATATCTCCTTTAGTATTTCTTTCATAGTAAGTTTCAATGGCAGTATCAGTAATTTCTAAACTGTCACCTTCTGTAGCATTTAAGATGTATTCTTTTGTTATTTTGTTTTTAGCAATACTTAACTCAACAAAAGCTCTTAAATCGTCATCACTTTCAGGATCGAATCCTAAAATGATTAAATTTGATTCAAATGATTCAATATAGTCAGCCTCAAGTTCAGGATCTTCCTTAATTTCAGCGATTAAATCTTCATCTAAAGTCCCATAAGTTAGTAAAGTTATTTCATCATCAACTTCTTGTTCTGTAATTCCTGCGATCGCCTGAGCTAGTAATATTTCTTCTGAATATTGAATTAAATAACTTAGCCCGTCTGTAATTTTCATCATTTCCCATAAATCTTGTCTTGTAACTTCAATATCTCCTACAGTTAAGTATACGTCTTCTCTGTTTGAAATCTCTGGTGTAATGTTTTTATCCTTAATACTACTACACCCAAAAGCCAGACCTAATACGATTCCAAAGAATCCTAAAATGATCGACGCTTTTATAATAATACCTTTGTTCATTTAAATCACTCCTTAATATTTACGCAATATATATAATATCATTTTACAGTCATAAAAACAACAACATTTTTTAGTAAAGATTACTATTTTAATTATCTTACAAATTATCGAACATATATTACATCATATTTATTGTATATTTCTCGAAATATTGTATAATTTACCTTGTATTGGAGTGGTTAAATGAAAATTACAGTTTTAGCAAGTGGATCAGGTGGAAATACCACTTATTTAGAGTCAGGAAACACAAAAATTCTTATTGATTGTGGAATCTCATTTAAGCAAATAACAACAAGGTTAAGGTCGCATGATTTAAATATTGATAATTTAGATGCAGTTCTAATTACTCATGAGCATAATGATCATATAAAAGGATTAGATGTTACCTTAAAAAGAAGTGATGCAATTGTGTATTTAACGGAAGAAACATTTTTAGGAACACACCCAAAAGTAAAAGACAATTTAGTATTTAGTCAAGTATCCTTTATTACTCCGTATGAGTCTCTTAATATTAATAATGTTGAAATATTACCTTTTAGTATATCGCATGACGCTAGTGATGCTGTTGGATATATTATAAATACAGATGGTAAAAAGATTGTTTATGTTACGGATATTGGATATTTACCTAATAGAGATCACGATCTTATTAGAAACGCTGATATGTATATTTTTGAGTCTAATTATGATGTAACTTTATTATATACATCAAATCGTCCGTTTTACTTAAAACAACGAATTGATTCGATAAAAGGACATATGTCTAATAATGATTCAGCTTATAATTTAGCTCAATTAGTAGGAGATAAAACTAAAAATATCATTTTAGCACATCGATCTAAAGAGTGTAATACTAATGAACTTGCATTAGAAACATATAATGAAGTATTTAAAGATTATGGATTAAATATTGACGATTATAATATTATAGTTGCTCACCAAGATATACCAACAAAAGTATTTGAAATTTAGGAGGAATTATTTATGACAAATGAACAAATTATTAATGAAGTATGTATGGAAGTATTTAGTGTAAAAGAAGAAGAAATTAATGTTGAAAAAAGACTGATGGGAGGAATGAGTAATTATACTTATGTTGTTAAAATAGAAGATAAATTATACACATTCAGAATCCCTGGTAAAAACGCTGAAAAATTCGTTGATAGAACAGTTGAAAAACATAATATTGAACTAGTAAAAACCCTTGATTTAAATAACAACACTGTCTTTTTAGATGTTGAATCTGGGTATAAAATAGCGGAGTATATTGAAGGACAACCACTAAGTGAATTAAATCCTTTAGAGCATCTAAAAGATGCTGCGAATGTTCTTCATAAAATTCATGAATCAGGATTAAAATCAGATTATGATTACGATCCACTTGGAAGGTTAAAATTATATGAAAGTTATTTAGTAGAATATAATTTTAAACACAGTGAAAGATACTTAGAATTAAAACAAAGATTTTTAGATTTAAAAGATAAATATATGGATAATTCAAAACTTACTTTATCACATGGAGATTCTCAAATTTCAAATTTTGTTGTAACTAATAATGATTTAAAATTAATGGATTGGGAATTCACAGGTAATAATGATCCTTATTATGATATTGCTTGTTTTGGAAATAATGATTTTAATCATGCTTTAGAGCTTTTGCCAGTATATTTAAATAAGGAACCCTCAATAGAAGAATATAACCGTTTATATTTCTTTAGATCATTCCAATGTTTACAGTGGCATAATGTTGCTTTATACAAAGATTTTATTGGTTTAAGTGTTGATTTAGGTGTTGATTTTATGTTTGTAGCAGGACTTTATTTAGATAAAACAGAAAACTTCCTAAATAGTATAAAATAAGTAGAAAGTAATGATATAATTAAATAGAATAAGAACTGATGTAGGAGGAGATAATGTGAAAAAGCTAATCAAAGATAATTATTTTTATATTTTGGCTGCAGTAATATTTATTTCTGTATTTCTATATCAGTTTTTTTATATTGTAAATTTACCAACTATTGTCTTTTTAAGTAGAACAGAATTTGATTATTTAGAAATATTAATAAATGTTCTTATAATTATAATTGGGGTATCAATTTTTTATAATATTCCATTATTAATTACTATTAAGTTTTATTATCAAATTAAGTTTAAAACGCTTCACATTGATTTACCTTTGTTGAAAAAATACTATAATTATATAATCGTTATTATTACACAAAATAGAAATAAGAATTATAGTGTTTACAGGTGTTGATTTCTTCGTTTTAACCAAGTATAAAAACGAAGAAAGGAAGGCAAATGAGAAAAATAAATAAACACACAAAAATATTTTTATTAAGCTCTTTAAGTGGGTTTTTATTATCTTTTATAATAGGGTTTTTACCTCGTTATAATATAATACTATTTGTATTAAGACAATCATTCCTATATTTAGGATTAGCTTTGTTAGTTCCGATGATTATTTCGGTGTTTTACCCGATGTATAAAAGATGGCTTTTATCTAAAAATAGTAATCTCCATTTTTTAAATATTACTACTTTGCTGGTTTTACTTATATCATTAATTTTTATTGCTGATTATCGACTGGATTATATTGAGGAAAATGAAGTTCCCTTATTAGTTAATGTGATTTTATATGATGATTATAATAATTTAATTTATCGAAGTGTTATAAATGGAGAAACTCCAAGCATTGAAATAATCGAAAAGACTAATAATAGATTAGTACTTCATATTGAAGAAGTATATTCGGGGATGCAGAGTACATATGATTTAGAAGAACTTTTTCCTGGCAGATATTTCGGAAATAAGGAATTTGCTGAAGCACGAATTTGGACTGATATAGAAATAAGTTATAACGATGATAATTCTATATCCGAATTCATAATAACAGAATCTAGACTTGTTAAATTTATTTTAGATGGGGAAGATGTTTATGGCTTCTCAAGTCGACAACAAAATATCGAGAATACTTATCTCAATTTTGAATTTATCTCAGTTCACAAACATTCATTTTATAATGTGGTGTTTAATGAATCAGAGTTAGGTAGTTATATAATTGATAGCCATCATGATTTTTCAAGTGATCAAGAAACAATAATTGAATATCGTTTTGAAGAAGATTTCCAATTAGATGTTGTAGATCATTACACTCTCTCAATACAAGAAGAGGGGAAAGAGTATGATGAAATTGCTTATATAGAATCGTCTTTTGATGAGTATGGGTCCTTAAATATTCAGGTTCATGAAAATCCGGATAGACCAGAGCAAAATGATATTATATATCGTTATTCAAGAAGTGAGTTTGAAGGAAGCATATCTGTTACTGATAATCAGGTTAACTATATCTTTTTTAGCAATATTAATTGGAGTAGTGAAGAGTTACAAGAGGTAAAAAGAAATTACAGTTTAGAAGATGGGAAGTATATTATTTCTTCATCGGACTCATCAGCTTTTCCAAATGAAACAGATAATTATTCATATTATGATGACTTATTTGATGATAGTAGTTTTGTTGAATTAGTAAGGCGAGATGAAATTGTTGTAACTGTTAATGTGATTGAACTATTCGAACTGCAAGATGAAGATTTTGGGTATATGGTTTCATATTATAGTTATATTAACCCTGAGTTCTCTAGAATCAATCTAAACACTAGTAATATTAATCAAACAGACAGTAGAAATAGATTAAATTATTTTAACTATGAATCGATGTTGTTTAGATATAGAATGAATGATGAAGTAATCTATGAAAATAATCAAATTATTAATTTCATGAGTAGATAATATTGGACACTTATATGGATTATTCATATGAGTGTCTTTTTTCAAAGATTTGGTGATATATATATGAAAACAATGAGTTAATAGATAATAATTCTAATTTAGTATAATGTAAGTGTTTTCTTTGCTGAAAAAAGGAGTTTTATAATATTGTAATAATGAATAAAATGATTTATAATTTAAACTGTATGAAATAGTTATAAAAAATCTAGAAAAAATATATTTTGGAGGTATTGTCTAATGGCAAAAAAAGTATTCCAATCGATGGACGGTAACCAAGCTGCTGCACATGTATCTTATGCATTTACAGAAGTTGCTGGAATCTATCCTATCACACCATCTTCACCGATGGCGGAGTACACTGATTTATGGGCATCTCAAGGTAAGAAAAACTTATTTGGTATGCCAGTAAAAGTAATCGAAATGCAATCTGAAGCGGGAGCTGCTGGTACTGTTCACGGAAGTTTACAAGCTGGTGCCTTAACTACTACTTATACTGCATCTCAAGGATTATTGTTAAAGTTACCAAATATGTATAAAATTGCAGGTGAATTACTACCTGGTGTTATCCACGTAGCTGCAAGAAGTATTGCGGTTCAAGCATTAAGTATTTTCGGGGATCATCAAGATGTTATGGCTGCAAGACCTACTGGTTTCGCTATTTTATCTAGTGGATCTGTACAAGAAGTAATGGACTTAGGTGCAGTTGCGCATTTATCTGCAATTAAATCAAGTATTCCATTCTTACATTTCTTCGATGGATTTAGAACTTCTCATGAAGTTAATAAAGTTGAAGTCATGGATTATGCTGACTTAGATAAATTACTAGACAGAGACGCTGTAAAAAGATTCCGTAAAAACGCATTAAACTCTTCTAACCCTGTTACTAGAGGTTCTGCGCAAAACGATGATGTTTACATGCAAGCTCGTGAAATTCAAGATAAATATTATGAATTAGTACCTGATATTGCTGCTGAGTATTTAGCTGAAATCAGTAAAATTACTGGTCGTAATTATGCACCATTTGTTTTCTATGGTGATAAAGATGCAACTGATGTTGTAATCGCAATGGGAAGTGTAACTGAAGCTATTGAAGAAACAATAGATCATTTATTAGCACAAGGTAAAAAAGTTGGATTATTAACTGTTCACTTATACCGTCCATTTAGTACTAAATATTTCTTTGATCAAATGCCTAATACAGTAAAAAGAATAACTGTATTAGATCGTACTAAAGAAAGTGGATCAGTTGGTGAACCATTATTCTTAGACGTTAAAGGTGTTTATTATGGATTAGATAACGCTCCTGAAATTTTAGGTGGACGTTATGGATTATCTTCAAAAGATACAACTCCAGGACAAATAGTAGCTGTATTTGATAATATGGTAAATGCTAAAAAAGACCGATTTACTATCGGAATCAATGATGATGTAAATCACTCTTCATTACCATATGGAGAAGTTGACGTTCAAAAAGAAACTTCTACAGAATTATTATTCTTTGGTCTTGGTAGTGATGGTACTGTTGGTGCATCTAAAAACACAATAAAAATTATTGGTGAAAATACTGATTTATATGGTCAAGCATATTCATCATATGACTCTAAAAAATCAGGTGGAGTAACTCGTATGCATTTACGTTTTGGAGCAGATCCAATTCGTTCAACATACTTAGTAAGCCATCCTCATTTCGTATCTTGTTCAAAAGATTCTTATCTTACAAAATACGATATGGTTGGAGGATTACGTGAAGGTGGTACATTCTTATTAAACACTGTAGTTCCTAAAGAAGAAGTTGAAGCATTCTTACCAAATAAAGTTAAAAAGCAATTAGCTGAGAAAAACGCAAAATTATATATCATTAACGCTGTTAAGTTAGCTGAAGAAGCAGGACTTGGTGTTATGATTAATACAATTATGCAAAGTGCATTCTTTGCATTAAATGAGCAAATCATGGATTATACAACAGCAACTAAGTTAATGAAAAAATATGCTAAAAAAGCATATGGTCGTAAAGGTGAAGCAATTGTTGAGAAAAACTATAAAGCAATCGATGCTGGTAAAGCAGGATTAGTAGTAGTAGACGTTAAACCTGAATGGGCTAATTTAACTCCTGAAACTGTTGAAATAGATATGACAAGACCTCACTTCGTAAGAGAAATAGCTGATAAAGTTAATGCAATTAAAGGGTATGATCTACCTGTTAGTGCATTTACAGGATATGAAGATGGAACAATGGATAACGGAGGAGCACATTATGAAAAACGTGGTGTTGCTAACTACGTACCACAGTGGATCGAAGAAAACTGTATTCAATGTAATCAATGTTCATTTGCTTGTCCACATGCTGCAATTAGACCATTCTTATTAACAGAAGAAGAAATGGCTAATGCTCCTGAGGGAATGAAAACTAAAAAAGCAACTGGTAAAGGTCTTCAAGGATTACAATACAAAATTCAAGTAGTTACATTAGATTGTACTGGTTGTGGTGTATGTGTTGAAGTATGTCCTTCAAAAACAAAATCTTTAGTTATGTCTCCAATTGGTGAAGAAATTGAAAAAGGTGAAGTTCAAAATTCTGAGTACTTATTAGATCACGTAACATATAAAGATAACTTAGTAGGTAAAAATAACGCTAAAAATTCACAATTCGCAAAACCTTTATTCGAGTTTAGTGGTGCTTGTGCAGGATGTGGAGAAACTCCATATGTTAAATTAGTAACACAATTATTCGGTGAAAGAATGCAAATTGCAAACGCAACAGGATGTTCAAGTATTTATGGTGCATCATTCCCAGCTACTCCTTATACAAAAGCTGATAATGGACGAGGACCTGCTTGGGCAAACAGTTTATTCGAAGATAATGCTGAATTTGGTTTCGGAATGAGACACGCTAATGAAGCATTAAGAGATAGATTACAAAATAACTTTGTTGCTAACAAAGACAAAGTAAGTGCTGAACAAGGAGCATTAATGAACCAATGGTTAGAAAATAGAACTGATGGAGATGTTACTTTAGAAGTATTCAACAAATTAATGCCTTTAATTGAAAACAGTAATGAAGAATACGCTGAAGAAATTAAAGAATTATCAAATTATATCGTTAAACAATCAAACTGGATTATCGGTGGAGACGGTTGGGCTTACGACATTGGATACGGTGGATTAGACCATGTAATCGCTAATAGTGAAGATATTAATATCTTAGTAGTAGATACAGAAGTTTATTCAAACACAGGTGGACAATCAAGTAAATCATCACAAACTGGTTCGATCGCTAAATTTACAGCTTCAGGTAAAGATGGTAAGAAAAAAGATTTAGCTGCAATCGCAATGAGTTATGGACACGTTTACGTTGCTCAAGTATCTCATGGTGCTTCTCAAGCTCAAGTATTGAAAGCATTTAAAGAAGCAGAAGAATATAAAGGACCATCATTAATCTTAGCTTACTCACCATGTATAGCACATAGTATTAAAGGTGGATTACTAAATTCTAGTGCTCAATCTAAACTTGCAACTGAATGTGGATATTTCCCAAC
This sequence comes from Candidatus Izemoplasma sp., assembly GCA_029939615.1. Classification (GTDB taxonomy): domain Bacteria; phylum Bacillota_I; class Bacilli_A; order Izemoplasmatales; family Izemoplasmataceae; genus Xianfuyuplasma. The sequence continues at coordinate 10,886 of JAOZSP010000013.1, forward strand.
ATTTAGATTTGATCCAAGATTAGAAGTATTAGGTAAGAATCCATTCAAAATTGATTCAAAAGCACCAAAATGGGATCGCTATAGAGAGTTCTTAATGAACGAAGCACGTTATGCTCAATTATTTGACATAAACCCAGAACACGCAGAAGATTTACTAAATCGTAATTTAAAAGAAGCTCAACGTCGTTACAACATGTATAAACGTTATGAAGCAATGGATTATAGTTTAGACGAATAATAACTAAAAGTGGGCTCATTGGAGTCCGCTTTTTTCTTGAAATAAACTAATATAACCAATAAAAAAACAATCTTTTACGATTGTCTATTTTGGTTTTGTGACAAAAATGTCACTAGATTGCTTGCGAACTAAACAATTTTCTTAATTGTTTTCCGTATCTACTACTGATTTTTTTACTAACGAACGAAACCAAAACCAATACCAAACAGATATGATTATTCCAATCAATATCATCCCTTGATATATGTATAAGTTCTCAGGGTTTTCCTCATTTAACAATCCTATACGCATATAGTAAAATCTTAATCTGTCTATGCCAGAATATAATGAATATGTTCCAATTGCTAGAAACGCATGAATTACAATTAATTTAGCTTTGATAAGAATCCCTCCTTCATGCTCACTTAATTATATCAAATAGTGATGAAAAAGTATACTAGCTATAACTATTAAGGGATATAATAGAGTTTAAAATTGAGAAAAATCATAAAAGTAAATTCTGATAACTATTGATTTTTTTAATGTAAGCGTTTATAATTAAAGGTCAAAAAGAAAGAAGGTGACTAAATTGGATAAAACAATTGATATTTTCTATATATTGCAAAGTTTAGGTTTAACTTTATTATTTGTAGGATTAATTGGGTATGAAAGACAGAAGAAACATAAGATTGCAGGAATGACAACCCATCTATTAGTTGCTTTAGGTGCATCAGCTCTTGCGATAGTACAAGAGTATATGTATTTAGACAGTATTCAATTAGTTATTGATACTGGTATTTCTAATCCAGCTATTGCAGCAGCAACACAATTTGAAAGACAACGAATTATCGCTCAAGTTATCGCTGGTGTAGGGTTTTTAGGAACGGGTGCTATAATTAAGACTAATGGATATATAACGGGGTTAACAACAGCTTCAACACTATGGATAAGTGCAATAATAGGAATAATTTTTGGACTTGGATATATAATGTTAGGGATAACTTTGTCAGTATTTGCATTAGTAACACTTATTGTTATTAAAAGAATATTTAGAAAGCAGTACGAACAAAGTTTATAGGGGTGCTTTATGATTAATACAAACAGTATAAAGAAACACTACAAAATGAAGTTAGATGAAATATCTCATCGTGAATTTGAAAAAGGTAAAATAGTACTACTAGGGGATTGTGTTATTGAAAATCTCGATATTAATAAATACTTCCCAAAAGGTACCATTTATAATAATGGAATCAGTGGAGATACATCAGTTTTATTACTTGATACTATTTACAAAAGAGCAATAAAATATAAACCGTGTAAGGTTTTTATTTCAATAGGGTCAAATGATATTGGATTTGATGGTCGTCCTGTAAAAGAAATCTATAATAATATTATAAAAATATACAAGGAAATCAAAAGAAGATCGAATGAATCAGAAATCTATTTTATTACCGTGATTCCAGTTAATCCAGCTAACAAAGATTTTATCAATCGTGAATATGTTGATACTCGTGATAATTTTGAAATTAACATGTTAAATTATTACTTGAAAAATTACGCAAGAAGACATCGAATTAAATTTGTAGATGTTTATAAACACTTGAAAAATGATCTTGATCAGCTGAATATTGATTATACAATTGATGGATTTCATTTAAATGATAGTGGCTACGAAGTGATTTCTAAATTATTAAAACAATACGTTTAAAACGATCTAAAAAATTGATCGTTTTTTTAATCTAAAAAAGCAATAAAAGAATTATCATATTTGTGGATTATTAAAGATTTTTATTGTATTATAAAAAAGGATTAAGGAGTGATATTTTATGAGTACATTAATAATCAATAATTTATATGCTGAAGTAGAAGAAAAAGAGATTCTTAAAGGTATAAATTTGGAAATTAAAGGTGGAGAAACACATGCAATTATGGGTCCTAATGGAACTGGTAAATCAACATTAGCTAGTGTTATTATGGGTCATCCAAAATATAAAATTACAAAAGGAGAAATTCTTTTGGATGGTAAGAATGTTCTAAAAATGACAGTTGATGAAAGAAGCCGTGCAGGCTTGTTTTTAGGAATGCAACACCCCTCAGAAGTACCTGGAGTAACTAATAGTGACTTTATTAAGACCGCAGTAAATGCTCGTTTAGAAGACGGAAAAAGTGTTAGTCTATTTAAATTTATTAGACAATTAGATCATGCTGTAACTGATTTAAAAATGGATGAAGATTTACCACATCGATATTTAAATGAAGGATTTAGTGGTGGCGAGAAAAAACGTAATGAAATATTACAAATGAAAATGTTGAATCCAAAAATAGCTATTTTAGATGAAATTGATAGTGGCCTTGATGTTGACGCTTTAAAAATTGTTGGTGAAAATGTTACAAAAATGAAAAATGATGATCTAGGATTACTTCTTATCACTCATTATCAAAGATTACTAGATTATATTAAAGCTGATAAAGTTCACGTTATGATGAAAGGTAAAATCGTAAAAAGTGGCGGATTAGAAATTATAAAAAGAATTGACACTGAAGGATACGACTGGATAAAAAAAGAACTTGGAATAGAAGATGCAAGAGTAATAGAAGAAGAGGAACAAAAAAGATTTATGTTAGGTTCTTGCGCTACGAAAGACGCACTAGGTTTATAATGAGAAGTTTTGAATTAAGTCCTCTTAAGAATAAAGAAATACCAAGTAAAATCCAGGAATTATTAACAGATGATTTGCTTAATTATGTAATCATAAAAGATGGGCATATAATTAAGAGAGAACTATCTGAAAACTTTAGTAAAATATATATCGATTCATATGAAAACGCGTTACCTGATAAAATAAATGTATTTCTAGATACAGAGTTTTGCAATGATTATCAAGATGATGCATATGAGTATAATGTTGAAAACGTTAATAGTGGATTACTAATCCATATTCCTAGAAATATCAGATTAGAAGAAGTCATACACATCTTTTATATTCAAGAGAATATTGATTTAGTAAGTAATACTCGAATCTTATTAGAAGAAAATAGTGAGCTAAGATACTTTGAATACTTATATAATGAAACAAGTGGAAGTATTAATTTTGTTTCAAACAGTATCGTAAAAGAGAATGCTCATCTATCTTATTCAGGAATATCAAAGTTTAATGAAAAAAGCGTTATAAATATAACAAGAAATAACTATGTATTTCGCTATGGAAGTAGTAAGTATAATATAGCGGAAGTTAATGACGGACTGACAGATAGTAAAACAAACATATATTTACAAGAAGAATATGCAACAGCAACTACAAAAACCGTCGCAATAACATCAAAAGCACAAGAGGCTAGTTTTACACAACTTATAGAACATAATGCTTCTGATACTGAAGGTTTTATTGAAAACTATGGAGTTTCAAATGATGAAAGTGCACTTATTTTTGAAGGTGTTGGAAAAATAAATAAAAACATGAAAAGAAGTATCGCAAGACAATCAAATAAAGGAATCGTTCTTGGGAATAATGCAAGATTAGACGCGAATCCATTATTACTTATTGATGAATACGATGTTGAAGCCTCACACGGCGCATCAATAGGAAAAATAGATGAGGAACAATTATACTATTTAATGAGTCGTGGATTAACTCTAAGACAGTCAGAAAGATTAATTATCTCCGGATTTTTAAGTCCTGTATTAAGAGTTCTTTCAACAGATACATTAAAAGCAAACTTTATACAAAGTGTTGAAAATAAAACACAGTAGGTGAATAAAATGGATCTTTTCAAACTAAAAAAAGATTTTCCCGTATTAAGTGATAAAACATTAACTTATTTAGACACAGCTGCTTCAAGTTTGAAGCCGAAAAGTGTTATTAAGGCAATGGATGAATACTATGAAAAATATAGTGTAAATGTTCATCGTGGTGTTTATAATATCAGTTTTATTGCGACACAGAAATATGAAAGTGCTCGGGAAAAAGTAAGCAAATTCATTAATTCTCAATTTGATGAAATTGTTTTTACACGTGGAGCTAGTAGTGCATTAAACTTAGTTGCTTCAAGTTATGGCCTTAATAACTTAACTGCAAAAGATGAAATAATTGTTAGTGAGTTAGAACATCATAGCCAAGTTTTACCTTGGCAAAATGTTAGTAATATTACAAAAGCAAAACTTGTCTATGTTCCTTTAAACGAAGAAGGGCGAATAACAATCGAAAACTTTAAGAAAGTATTAAATGAAAACACAAAAGTTGTTGCTTTAAACTATGTTTCTAACGTTATGGGCTATATCGCACCAATCAAAGAAATCATCTCTTTAAGCCATAAAGTAGGAGCTGTTGTAACTGTTGACGCTGCTCAAGCTGCACCACACCATAATATTGATGTAAAAGATATCGACTGTGATTTCTTATCATTCAGTGGTCATAAAATGTTAGGGCCTACAGGAATAGGAATCTTATACGGAAAAAAAGAATTATTACAAAAAATGCCTCCAATTGAATTTGGTGGAGACATGAACGATAACGTTGATAAATTTGAAGCTAGTTGGAAAGATACACCATATAAATTTGAAACAGGAACACCACCTATAGCTGAAGCAATAGGTCTTGGTGCTGCAATAGATTACTTAGAAAACATTGGATTAGATAAAATAAGTAAACACGAAAAAGAATTAAAAGATTATACTGTAAGCAAAATGCAACAAATAGATGGTATTGAAATATATAATCCTAACGCAGAAACAGGAATAATCAGTTTTAATATAAAAGGAGTTCATCCTCATGATGCAATTACATTCTTTGATGGTGATAACATTTGTATGAGAGCTGGACATCATTGTGCTCAGTTAGTTATTAAATGGCTACAAGTAGTTGCTACATTGCGTGTTTCATTTTATCTATATAATACGACTGAAGATTGTGATAAATTTATAAACTCATTAATAAACGCACAAAAATTCTTTAAGGAAATGGGATTTTAGAGGTGAACTAAATGAATAATATGGAAAATTTATATCGTCAAGTAATAATGGATCATTATAAACATCCTCGTAATAAAGGATTAGTACAAGACCCAAGTTATAAAACTGTCCACATTAAAAACCCAACATGTGGTGATGATATTACTGTTCAATCAAAAATAGTTGATGGAAAAGTAGTAGACGTTTTACATGACGGAACAGGATGTAGTATTTGTTGTAGTAGTGCAAGTGTTATGAGTGAAACATTAAAAGGGAAAACCAAAGCAGAAGCAATGATTATTTCCGAAAACTACTTAAACATGTTATCAAACAAAAAATACGACAAAACAGTAGATTTAGAAGAAGCTATTGTTTACGAAGGAGTAAGTAAGTTTCCGGCAAGAATTAAATGTGCTTCAATTGCTTGGAAAGCTTTTGAAGGGACCGTAGAAGAAAGCGAGTGATCCTAAATGAGTGAGAAAACAAAACAAGATATTAAGAATATAATTGGGGATTATAAATTTGGATTTGAAACAGAAACTACAAGTGTTTTAGATACTGGTAAAGGAATAAATGAAGAAGTTGTAAGAGAGATATCTAAAATTAAAGGTGAACCAAAGTGGATGACTGATTTTCGTGTAGAAAGTTATCATCATTTCATGAAAAAACCAAATCCAACATGGGGACCTGATCTAAGTGAACTTAATTTTGATGAAATAACATATTACATCAAACCAAGTGATAAAAGTGAAAATAATTGGGAAGATGTTCCTGAAGAAATAAAAGAAACTTTTGAAAAATTAGGAATTCCAGAAGCTGAACAAAAGTTTTTAGCAGGAGTAAGTACACAATTTGAAAGTGAAGTTGTTTATCATTCAACAATAAAAGAACTTGAAGACCAAGGAGTTATTTTCACAGATACCGATACAGCTTTAAGAGAATATCCAGAACTATTAAAAGAGTATTTTAGTAAAATAGTGCCATATAGAGATAATAAATATGCAGCTTTAAATAGCGCTGTATGGAGTGGTGGTAGTTTTATATATGTTCCTAAGGGAGTACACGTAGAAAAACCATTACAATCATATTTCAGAATTAACAGTGAACAAATGGGACAGTTTGAAAGAACATTAATTATTGTTGATGAAGGAGCTAGTTTAAACTATGTTGAAGGGTGCACAGCACCTGTATATACAAAAAGTAGTTTACATGCTGCAATCGTAGAAATATTTGTTAAAAAAGGTGGATATTGCCGTTACTCAACAGTTCAAAACTGGGCGAACAATATCATTAATCTTGTAACAAAAAGAGCTCTAGTAGAAGAAGACGCTCATATGGAATGGATTGATGGAAACATCGGTAGTAAAATCAATATGAAATATCCAGCTTGTATTTTAAAAGGGGACCGTGCAAAAGGAACTACAATAAGTATCGCTTTTGCTGGTGAAGGAATGAATCAAGATACAGGTGCTAAAATGATTCATATTGGTAAAAACACAACAAGTAAAATAATAAGTAAATCAATGAGCGCAAAAGGCGGAAGAACAAATTATAGAGGATTAATCCACCATACTAAAAGCGCTATAGGTGCAAAAAGTAACGTTGAGTGTGACACAATCATATTAGATGATATTAGTGTTAGTGATACATTACCTTACAATATTGTTAAAAATAACCAAGCTCAAGTCCAACATGAAGCAACAGTCTCAAAAGTATCAGAAGAGCAACTATTCTATCTTATGAGTCGTGGTCTAACAAAAGAACAAGCAACAGAAATGATTATTATGGGATTCATTGAGCCGTTTGCTAAAGAATTACCAATGGAATACGCCGTAGAACTAAACCAACTAATTAAATTAGAAATGGAAGGTTCAATCGGATAGTAGAACTAAATTATTAAAGGAGCTATTTTAGCTCCTTTTAAATTACATAAATTCAATTTCAATAACAAATCTACTAGTAATTCTATTAATAATTTCACTATAATGATATTCTTCTTGATCAATCAATTTTAATAGTCTAATACCTTCATTAATATCTTCTTCAGTCAACTTTTTCATTCTTGCGAATTTTACAATAGTGTCTAAACTTATTTCTTGTTTTAACAAAGTTCTAATTCTCTTAATATCATTTTTAAGAATTAGTGATCTAAATTGATTAAGATGATTAATAATAATTTTTCTTTCTGATGATGAAATTTTACCATCATCTTCATTCATCATATATGTTAGAAGTAGTGTTTGAAATTCAAGTTTTTCTAACATTTTTTCATCATTGATATCCTTTGGCTTAGTAATAAGGATATCATTTGATGTTTCAGTCTTTGTTAATGTTTGCTTCTTATTTTTTTTACTTGCTTTATAGTCAACTACAGAAGCAATTATCTCTAATACTACATCTACTATTATATCCATAGCTATATCACCATCCTGTATATAATTGTAAATTATGTATTGTGTATAGTCAAATCAAAAAAATAGGGAATCAAACGTTTTCATCAAGAATATGTTCATTTTTTTACTCTTTAGTTTAAATTTTATTACTAATAATGTAATAAAATTATTCTTTATTCTTACTATAAATATATGCAGCATATAAAAATAATAAACCACTTAAAATATGCCATAAACTATGTAAAAATATATACGATTCTAATCCTTTATCACTAGTACCAAATAT
>JAOZSP010000124.1 GCA_029939615.1 Candidatus Izemoplasma sp.
TAAAAACCATTCTTTCTCTTCTAAATCATTGTGAATGTCTTTTAAACCTTCACTACCTATAATTTTGTCACCATTCGTTTTAAGTAATGTAATAGATTTAACATATGTGTTAGCTTGATCCATTGTCTTATAAACATCAATCAAAGTAGCATAATCATTATTTCTTGTTTCTTTTAGTGTTACTTCTTTAATATAATTACCAACATCAATAATGTCAAAAATATAACTCTCGTAATTAAGAATTATTTGTTTGTTAATCTCTCTTGATGATGTTTCAACAATAGTATTTGTAGTTCCACTAAAAAAATTAAATGTAACTAGGGTCCAAGTACCCAAAACTGTTAATAGAATAAACGAATTGAAGATTAAAATACTTCGTGATATTGAAAGGTTTTTAAAAATATTTGATTGCACGGTATTCTTTAGGACTTACTTTTGTATTTTTCTTAAAACTATGACTGAAATAATAGACATCACTATATCCAACCTGTTTTGCTACTTCAACTACTTTCAAATCACTATATCTTAATAACTCTTTCGCTTTATCAATTCTTACTTGGATTAAATATTTGTTAAAACTAATTCCTTTTTCTTTTTTAAGTAAGGAACTTAAATAAGAAACGCTTACATGGAAATGATCTGATATTTTGCTTAAACTCATTGAATTATCTTTATAATTTAACTCAATATAAGAAATCACTTGGTCTGTAACCTCAATCAGTTTTGTATTTGTTTCGTTGACTTTGGATTTTCGTAATCTAATAATTTGGATTTTCGTATACTCTAATATATCTTCAACATTAGGTAGATTGAGCAACTCATTAAAGAAACTTTTCTCAAAATGGTGATTAAACTCAATTCCAATGCTAAATGCGTAATTCATAATTATATTGGCTGTTGAAATAATAAATAATTGATGGTTAGTTTTATTCATTGAATGTTCTTTGGCAAAAGCTTTATATTTGTCAAACACACTTTCAATATCTTTTTCACTACCAAAACGAACAATATTTTCAATTTCATTTATATTTTTCAGAGATAAAATAACTTGATTAGTAGTGGTTTCTTTGACAGAATCAAAAGTTAAAATATTTCCACGATTTGTAAAACGCGCACTTTCTAAAACCATTAATGCTTCTTGAGTTTTTTTAGGAAAAGCTTTCATGTCGTCAAAAATCGAACTTAAAGCAATTCTCATATTTATTTTGTCATAATCTACTTTATTGGAACGCAATTTCTCCATGCTAATTTCTATCTCGCTTAGGTGAAGGTCTTCATTGATAATAATAAATGAGAAACCGTATAATGTATAAAAAGGGATTACTAAATCATATTGGGCTAAAGCTGTCTGCATATATTCACGTAAAAATGTTTCTGAATTTAATTGTTCTTTCTTCCCAGCATTATAAAATTCGATAATACCAACTATAAAAGTATTGTTTTCTAAATGTAAATCGTAAAGTCTTAAATTATTAATGTCCTCATCTGATAATTCACCGAGTCTTAAAAATTCATTGAATTGAATTTCAATAAACATTTGCTTATTTTTAAGAAAATTGGTTTGAAGTAAAGATGTATTATGTACGAGATTATATTCCTCATCTAACACAGTTTTAATTTTTTTTAAGTAATCTAAAACATCTAACTTAATAACGGGTTTCATTAAGTAACTAACAATACCTAATTCTACAGCTTTTCTTGCATAATCAAATTCACCAAAACCTGTTAGAAAAGCCACTTTTATTTTTGGGAATTCTGTTTTGATTTCCTCTGCTAAAGCAATACCATTAATGTACGGCATTCTAATATCTGTGATAACTGCATGAGGATTATGTTCTTCTATAAGTTCTAAAGCATCATAACCGTTTGACGCACTAGCAATTACTTCAAAGCCTGTATCATTTGTAATCATAGAGCTGATTCTTCCTCTAATATCATCTTCATCATCAACTAAAATTATTTTGTATAATTCTTTCATTCTATCACCACTTTATCTTATAATAACATATTTAATTAAATGTGTCATTATACTAGAAAAGATGAGCGAATTGCTCATCTTTACATATTATTTTATTGTTTTATACAATTCTTTTAAAGCTGGATACAACTTTTTAAAATCTTGATATTTCCTATTGTATTTGTCAACTAATTCACTATTTGGTTTAAACGTATCTCCTAGTTTAACTATTTTAGAGCAAGCAGTAACGACATCACTGTAATCATTATTACCAACCATTGCTAAAATTGCAGCGCCAAGAGCTGGACCTTCTAAAGCTTTAATTTTAACTACTTCAATATTAAGGACATTAGATATTAATTGTGCCCAAACATTACTTTTGGCACCCCCTCCAGTAATTCTTATACGGTTTATTTCTATCCCTAAGTTCTTGATTAGTTCAAATGAATCTCTTAAGGCAAAAGTTACTCCTTCAACTATAGCAAAATCAATGTCCTCTTTTTTATGATGAATACCAAGCCCATAAATAACTCCTTTTGCATAGGGATCATTTATTGGAGCTCTTTCACCAGTCAAATAAGGTAAGAAGAATAGGTTGTCATTCCCATTTGCTTGAACTACACTCTTATAATAAGCATCATAATCTTTATTGTTGAGGATTGATTCATTCCACCACTTAATAGCACCAGCAGCATTTAACATTACTGCCATAATGTGGTGTTTACCATTAGCGTGACAATACGATTGTAGATAACTTTTTGTATCAACTGCAAAGTTTTCACTTGATACAAATATAACTCCGCTCGTTCCTAAACTTATACTGCATTCACCACTTCCAACAATACCAACTCCAACAGCGCCAACTGCTTGGTCTCCGCCTCCTACCACTACTTTAACGTCTTGATTTATGTTCAGTATTTTTTTGATTTCATTAGTTAAAACACCAACTGTTTCATAGCTTTCATGAATACTTGGAAGCATAGCTTTTGTTAATCCTAAGATTTCGAGCATTTCCTCACTATAGTTACGGGTTTTCGGATTAAAGTAGAGTGTACCAGATAAATCTGATACATCACTAGCAAATGATCCTGATAACTTGTAAACTAAGAAGTCTTTTGGTAACATTACTTTACTAATTTGGTTAAAGAGATGTGGTTCATGTTTTTTAACCCATAGAACCTTAGGAGCTGTTAAACCAGTTAAAGCAATATTTCCAGTATTTTTTAGGAGGGTTTTAATACCAATATAATTATTTAAATAATTAACTTCATCAATTGTTCTTTGGTCATTCCAAAGTAAAGCGTTTCTAAGAATTTTATCATTCTCATCAAGTAAAACTAAACCATGCATTTGCCCTGAGAAACTCATTGCTTTTATTTCGTTTTCATACCCTTTTACTAATTCCTTTAAACCATCAATAGTTTGATCATACCAAGCATTTGGATCTTGTTCAGTCCATGATGGATTTGGGATGAGTAAGTCATAACTTCTGGAAACAGTTCTAACTATAAAACCGTCTTTTTTAGTTAAGATAATTTTAACACTAGATGTGCCTAAATCAATACCTATAAACATATTATTCACCTATCCTATGATATACTGATTTAAAATTGATTCTAGTAATTCTTGTTTTCCTGATTCGTTTGCTTCGATTTCTTTTCTATTCAAGATATAAGTTTCAAGTTCTTTAAATCCAACTTCATTATTTACGATTTTCTTACCAATTCCTGAATCATAAGAACGATATCTTTGTTTTAAATTATCTTCAAATACACCGTCTTCTAATAGATTTGCAGCAATTCTTAATCCCGCTGCATAGGTATCCATACCAACAATATGTGCAATCAATAAATCTTCTTTTGTGAATGAAGGCCTTCTAACTTTTGCGTCGAAGTTTAATCCTCCGGTAGTTAATCCTCCGGCTCTTAAAATTTCATACATTGTTAAAACGGCATTATAAATATTAGTTGGGAATTGATCTGTATCCCATCCTAACAATAAGTCACCTTGGTTAGCATCAACACTACCTAACATATCATTATCAGCAGCAAATCTTAATTCGTGTTGCATTGTATGCATTGCAAGTGTTGCATGGTTAGTTTCAATATTTAATTTGAAATGGTTATCTAAATTATTTGCTCTTAAGAAAGAAACAACAGTTGCACTGTCAAAATCATATTGATGTTTTGTTGGTTCTTTTGGTTTGGGTTCAATATAGAATTGAACATCAAAATCGATTTCCTTAGCATAATCTACAGCCATTTTTAATAAACGAGCTAAGTTTTCTAATTCAAATTTCATATCAGTATTCAATAGGGTTTCATAACCTTCACGTCCACCCCAAAATACATACCCAGCTCCACCTAATCTATGAGTTATTTCTATTGCCTTTTTAACTTGTGCAGCTGCATAAGCAAATACATCTGCATTTGGTGAAGTACTTGCACCGTTAACGAATCGTGGATGAGTAAATGCATTAGTAGTTCCCCATAATAATTTAATCTTTGTTCTTTTCATTTCTACTTCGATTAAATCAACGATTTCATCTAAGTTTTTATTTGTTTCTTCTAATGTAGCACCTTGAGGTGCTATATCGGCATCATGGAAGCAAAAATATTCTAAACCTATTTTTTCCATAAATTCAAATGCTACTTTAACTCTTATTTTTGCTCGTTCCATACCAGTAGCATCTTCATCCCAAGGGCGAATCATAGTTGCGCTTCCAAATGGATCAGTTCCTCCACCTGTCATTGTATGCCAGTATGCCATTGAGAATTTTAAATGTTCCTTCATTGGTTTACCCATAATTATTTCTTCTGCATTATAATATTTAAAAGTATATGGATCTAAACTCTTGCTACCTTCATATTTAATTTTTTTTACATTTTCAAAGTATTTCATCTTTTTTCTCCTTAATCTAATTGATTATTTGCTAATCATTATTTTTTGTTTTATAATCTAAATTGTATTTGAAAGGTTGTGATTCCATGAAAACATCGAATTCCCAAGTAGTAAAATTACACAACACTAATTTAGTAATTGAAAAACTTGTTGAGTTACGAGAAACTTCTCGTATTGAACTTGCTAGACTTACAACGCTAAATAAAGCCACTGTTTCTTCAATCGTTCAAAATCTTATTAATAAACAGATTGTTATTGAAACAAATAAGATGGTTAAAACAAGTGGTCGTAGTGCTAAAGTTATTGCACTAAATAAAAATGTTGGTAGAATCATTAGTCTTGAACTCCAACCTAATAAAATCTATGGCATAATCACTAATTTATATGGCGATATTAAATTTGAAATTCATCGTTCAATTACAA
>JAOZSP010000125.1 GCA_029939615.1 Candidatus Izemoplasma sp.
ATATCGTTTCTTTTAATTAACCTATTAAGCCGTCTAAAGCTCCTGAATCGTATAATAAGTATAGTCCTACCACGATTCCTAAAACAATTATGATTTTCGATAATTTTTTAATTAACTCAAATGTCCCCATAATAAAAATTATTCCACCAACAAGTAATACAATTAGTTGAGTAACAGCATCTAACTCTGTAAAGAAGTTATATCCATCTAGAATATATTTATCTAAGTTAAGTGTTTCATTTACCATATTAAAAATAACATCATAAAACGGAAGTTCCTCTAGGAAACTCATATTAATCACCTCTTCTGCAAATTCTACTTATATTATAACAAAAAACCTGTGAATAAGTTATGAATTTTTACAACTTTTATAATTTTCTTCTTCCTTCAATTGCTTTTACGATTGTAATTTCATCAGCATATTCAATATTTCCACCTGCTGGAATACCATGCGCAATACGCGTTACTAAGATGTCTGTGTCTTCCAATAAGCGACTAATATAATTAGCTGTTGTTTCTCCCTCATTATTTAAATTAGTAGCTAAAATCACTTCTTTTATTTCTTTGTTTTGAAGTCTTGTTAGTAGTGATTTTAGATTTATATCATCTGGTCCTATCCCATCACTTGGTGATATAACACCATTTAGAACGTGATATAGCCCATTATATTTGTTTGTTTTTTCTACTACTATTATATCTTTAGCTTCTTCAACAACAATCATTGTTCTTGGATTTCTTGACTCATCCTTACATATATAACAAGGATCTGTGTCTGTAATATTACCACAAATAGGACATTGAAAAATGTCTTCCTTTATCTTTTGATAAGATTCTATTATTTCATCAATACTTTCATCATTCATTCTATTAACTGTGAATAAGGCATATCTTTCTGCAGTTTTTTTTCCTACACCTGGATATTTTCGTAAGGATTCAATTAATTTCTCTATTGCTGATGGATATTTCATAAGAATTACTCCTTAAAATAAACTCGGTAGTCCTCCGCCAGTAAATTGTGACATTACACTCTCGGTTTCTTGTTCTATTTTTTTTATACAATCATTCACTGCTGAAATGATTGTATCTTGAAGCATTTCTAAATCTTCTGGAGATTCAATAGCATCCTGCGCTATTTTTATTTCTTTCATTTGTTTATCTCCTGTAAACTCAACAGTAACCATTTTCCCTCCGGCTGAACCGTAGAAAGTAGAAGCTTCCAGTTCTTTTTGAGCTCTTACCATATCGCGTTGCATTTTTTGCAACTGTTTTATCATACCTGGATTCATTATTTTTTTTCTCCTCTTTTAACTTTAACTGCATCAGAGCCAAAAATACTTATAGCATCTTTAACAGAATCTGGTGTAAATTCACTTACTTCTTTTTTAAACTTAGGGATTTCTTTTAAGGCTGGGTGAATAATTTCTGATAATTTAATATATTCATTACGATTTATTTTCCATTTTTTTATGAATTCTTGACTTTTTTCTTCCCACACTTGTGCTGGAAGAGCTAGATAATTAATTGGTCTTTTATAAAAATCACTTAATATCTTCATAATTATTTCTTTAACATCTGGTTTCATCATACGATTACATAAAGATGCATTAGAGTATTGAATTATAGCCATTTCTCCGTTTGTAGCAACAACTCTACCTGTAGTAATCCATTTTGCATAAGCCATTTTGCTTGGATCTACATGTCTTTCAATATCAAACCATTTACTATTCATAAAAATCTTAACTTCGCGGTTACCATTGTTTAATACTTTCTCAATATATCTTACATCATATGTTTTATATGGTTCTTCGTCTTCTTCAACTTCTTTTTCTTTTGCTGGTTCTATCGTAAAGAGATTGCTTTCTTTTGAAACTGTTTCCTCATCTTCTTCTATGATTTCTTTTTGTGGTTTAATATCTTTATTTGGTTCCTCATAAACTATAGTAGTCTCTTCTTTTTTAGCAGGAATTATAATCTTTTCCACTATTTCAGTAGGCTCTTTTATTGGTTCCTCAATTATTTCTTTATCTTCTGCATTATCATCTGCCAAGGTTGGTTGAATAAATTCTTTAGTTTCAATGTTTTTTCTTAACTCATCAATTTCTTGTTTTATTAATTTCATTTCATCTTCAAAGATTATTTCTTGTTTTTCAATCTTGTCAACCATTTTGATCAAAGCTAATTCCATATATAATTTTGCGTTATTAGTCCACTTTATGTCGTTTTGTGTTTTATTTAAAATATCAATATAAAAGAAAATCATATTATTTGATAATTTTTTTGATAATTTAATGAAATCATCATTTGAAAATATTAGTTGTTCATCTCCTGTAATACTAGTATTTTTAAAAATTAGCAAATCACGATAAAACTTAATTAAATTTTCTACTAATCGTGGTGCTTCTTTTCCTAGTAAAACTAATTCATCTAATAATTTTATTGCCTCAATTGATTTATTTAAGAAAATCGCTTCCGCTATTTTTAGTAGTTTCTCGTTTGATACCGTTCCTTTAATAGCATGAACATCGTCAACACACACTTTTTCATTTGTATATGATACGACTTGATCTAACAAACTAATCGCGTCTCTCATTCCGCCTTCAGCGCTTTCTGCGATTACTTTTATGGCTTCTTTACTTATTGATATTTTTTCCTCATCAATTATCGTGTTTAACCTTAATGTCATCTCTGGGACACTAACTCCTCTAAAGTCAAATCTTTGACAACGAGAATGAATTGTTGCTGGAATTTTATGTGGTTCAGTAGTTGCTAAAATAAAAATAACATGTTTAGGTGGCTCTTCAAGTGTTTTTAGAAGTGCGTTAAAAGCACCTGTACTTAACATGTGCACTTCGTCAATTATATATACTTTATATTTTCCGATTCCTGGTAAATATTTAACTTTATCTCTAATTTCACGTATTTCATCAACACCATTGTTACTAGCCGCGTCAATTTCAATAACATCACTAATCATATTATTATCAATACCACGACAAATATCGCATTCATTACAAGGATTTTCAATTGGTGCTTTTTCACAATTTACAGCTTTTGCTATAATTTTTGCAATTGAAGTTTTCCCTGTTCCTCTTGGCCCACTAAAAAGATAGGCATGAGCTATCTTATTATTTCTAAGTGCATTCTTGAATGTTCTAGTAATATGTTCTTGTCCTGCTATTTCTTCAAAATCTGCGGGCCTATACGTTCTATAAAGTGCTTTATAAGCCATGTTTATCACCTCTAAAATTACTTTTTTGTGTACTTCTATTATAAAACAAAAAGACTATATTTGGTAGTCTTTTCCTTAATTTGCTATCATTTTCTTTACTTCATTAATTACAATGGTTATTGCTTGGTATTCCCTTGAATCTTTTTTAAATTTCTTTTTTAGCATTACGAAATTAAACTCGTCTGTTTCACCATCTTTTTTAATATGGAAAGCTTGAAATAATGCTTTTTGAAATTTATCGCTTTCTCTCAACCTTCTAAAATCTTCAATACTGAAATCTCCTTGATTATTAACTTCTTGGGTTGTAAATTTTATAAAGTTTGTATATTCATCTTCTTTTTTGCTTAACTTTGATGGCATAATAGTATCTGCGACTGTATCAAAAAAGTATAAAAATATCATAAATAGTAATGGTACATACCCAATAGAAAGAAGTGTTGTTGCGTCATACCCGCCATTTTGATATGCTATATAGCTAAGATAAGCAAAGTATAAAACAACTACTAAAAAATATAATCTAATATAATGCTTGATTCCTCTTTTGTTTTTCATTTATAATCACCTAGTAGCATTATACACTAAAAATTTAAATTATGGTATAATAAATTAGGTGATTAATATGGGGAATGATACAATTGTTGCTATTTCAACTGCTTTAGGCCAAGGAGCTATTAGTATTGTACGGCTTAGTGGGGAAGAAGCTATTGAAATTGTTAATAAAAGTTTTAAAGGTGTAAATTTAGAAAACGTTAAAAGTCATACTATTCATTATGGGCATATAGTCTATAATAATAAAAACATTGATGAAGTCATGATCAGTGTTTTTAAAGCACCAAAATCATTTACAACCGAAGATATTATCGAGATAAATTGTCATGGGGGTATCTTTGTAGCTAATAAAATATTAGAAATTATGTTGATAAATGGAGCTAGAAGTGCTAATCCTGGTGAATTTACTGAAAGAGCATTCTTAAATGGTAGAATTGATTTAACACAAGCAGAAGCTGTAATGGAAATTATTGAAGCTAAATCTGATATGAGTCTTACTTTAGCTAATGAAGGTTTAGATGGTGTTATCTATAAACTAATCACAGATTTAAGATCTAATTTAATCAATATTATCGCAAATATTGAAGTTAATATTGATTATCCTGAATATGATGACGTTTTAGAGCTATCTAACAATGTATTAAAACCGGAAATCGAGAAGTTAATAAGTAAAATTGAAGATATTTTAGAAAAAGCTCATTACGGTAAAATAATCAAAGACGGAATAAAAACGGCGATAATAGGTCGTCCCAACGTTGGTAAATCAAGTATTCTTAATGCATTATTACGTGAAGATAAAGCTATAGTAACTGAAATATTGGGAACAACGAGAGATATTGTTGAAGGTAACGTCAATATCGGTGGTATTATCTTAAATCTAATTGATACAGCTGGGATAAGAGAATCAAACGATCTAGTTGAGAAAATTGGTATCAATAAGGCAAAAACGGCAATAAATGAAGCAGAACTAATTCTTTTTGTATTAGATAACAACCAAGCTCTCACAAATGAAGATAAAAAATTATTAGAACTAACAAAAAGTAAAAAAAGAATTGTTATAATAAATAAAAAAGACTTAAATAAAGAATTAACACATTCCTTTAATAATAGTGTAGCTATAAGTGCATTACATAAAACGGGAATAGAAGATTTAGAAAATTTGATTAGGCATATGTTTCTTAGTGGCGAAATCAATTTGTCTGATCAAACATATGTCTCAAACACAAGACATATCGCTAAGCTATCTGAGTCTTTAGTTGCACTTAAAGAAAGCATTCAAGCTATCCACAGTGAAATGCCTGTGGATATGGTTGAAATAGATCTTAAAAATGCATGGATGTTACTTGGTGAAATAATTGGGGATACGTCAACAACAAGCCTTTTAGACGAACTATTTAGGAAGTTCTGTTTAGGAAAATAAAGGAATTTCTTAAACTTTATCTATATCTTCAATAATCAGTATTATTTTGTAATCC
>JAOZSP010000014.1:0-16087 GCA_029939615.1 Candidatus Izemoplasma sp.
AATTAAGAAATATCATAAGGAAAAATCGCTAGAAATGGTTGAATATCTTGGTAAAGCATTTACTGTTACTTATGACGAAACCGGAAAAATTGGTAGAAGATATCGTCGTCAAGACGCTATTGGAACACCTTATGTTTTAACTATTGATGATATCGGAGTTAAAGAAAATAAATTTACTTTAAGAGATCGTGACTCTATGGAGCAAATAACTTTAGCAAAAGAAGAATTAATTCCATATTTACTACAAAAACTATATTATTAGGAGTTATATATGTCAAGAATTAATGAAGAGACTATAAATGAAATATTATCAAAGACTGATATTCTCGAAGTCATTGGTGAAAAAGTAACCCTTTCTAAACAAGGAAAGAGTTATTTTGGACTATGTCCATTTCATAATGAAAAAACTCCTTCATTTTCAGTTGAACCAGAACGTAAAATATTTAATTGTTTTTCTTGTGGTGAAAAAGGAAATGCAATTACCTTTTTACAGAAAACAAAGAATTTATCTTTTATTGAAGCAATTGAAGACTTAGCTGAACGAGCAAATGTTAATATTGATTTTACCAAATTTAAAAAAGAAAATCCTAATTCTCGTCTTTACAATATAAACAATGATGCTCTTAACTTTTATAAATTGTATTTATCTAATACAAAACAAGGTGTTACCGCTAAAAACTATTTAAATAAAAGAGGATTAACTAGTGAAATCATTAATCAATTTAATTTAGGGTTATCCCCTGGTGACTTTGATTTACTTACAAAGACTTTAACAGCAAAAGGAATACTTGTATCTGACTTGTACGACTTAGGTTTAGCAAAGCAAAGTAAAGTCGAATCATTTTATGATTTGTTTAGAGATAGAATTATTATTCCTATTAAAGATGAAAAAGGTAATACTGTTGCTTTTTCAGGACGAACGTATTTGGACAAAGATAAGGATAGTCCTAAATATATTAACAGTCCACAAACAAAAATATTTACAAAATCAAATATTTTATATAATTTGAATAATGCATTGAACCATATAAAACAAAATAACCGTGTTGTTTTATTTGAAGGATATTTGGATGTAATTGCAGCTTACCGTGCTAACATTAAGGAAAGTGTAGCTTCAATGGGAACTTCTTTAACAAAAGAGCAAGTTAAGTTAATAAAGAAATATACTAATAACATTGTAATTTGCTACGACGGAGACCCTGCTGGAATAGAAGCAACATCTCGTGCAATTAACTTATTCACAAATGAGAAAATGCAAATAAAAATTGTTATGCTTCCTGATAGGCTAGATCCTGATGATTACATAACAAAATATAGTGCTGAAAAATTAAATCATTTTATTAATGATAAATGGATTGACGGTATTGAGTTTCAATATCGTAAAAACAATATGGACATTGATTTTTCAAAAATGCTTGATATCGAAAGATTCAAAAAAACCGTGTTTGATTTAATAAAAAACACCTCAAATACAATAATTGAATCATATATAAGAAGATTAGCTGAAGATGTTAAAATCTCTCAAGAATCAATTAGACAAGATTTCCAACAATATACAAAAAGAAACATTCGAAATATTACACATAAAAAAAGTAGGGAAATGGATATTGATAATAAATTTATAGTTGCAGAAAGAAAAATTCTTAATTATTTTCTACAAAACTTTAAATATGTTGAAGACTTTAATACTGAATTCCAAGGGATGTTTTACATTACTGATATTGTTCGTGATATTAGAATAGCGATTGAGGATATATACTTTAGTAATGATGAAAACAAATTACAATCAATAGATTTTAAACATTTTGAAGAAGCGTTAAGTAACGAGCAAATGCAATTCTTTCAGTCAAAAGTGAAATATAATAAGATCGAACTAAAAGATCAAGAATATCTGGACTTTAAAGAAGTGCTTAATAGTTATTTAACAGAGATTCAAATTGAGAAATGGAATGAAGAGATTAGTGTAGCTCCAACAATTCAAGAAAAAATAAAATTAGCGGAATATCGCGATTTAAAATTAAAGGAGGATAAAAGATGGACAAAGAAAAAATAATTCAAGAGTTAATCGAAATCAGTAAAGCAAAAGGGTATCTAGCAGTTAAGGAAATAATTAAATTTGTTAGTGAAGGTTCTGAAGATTTTGATTATATTGTTTCTGAACTAGAGAATAAGCAGGTAGACGTTGTTAGTGAAGACGAAATGGTTAATTATAAAATGCCAGTATTATTATCAAAAGAAGCTGCGGGTGTCTTTGAAGAAGAATTAGATGAAAGTATCGTCCTTGATTTGAATTTTACTAAAGATATTGAAGAAGAATTACTACAAGACAAATCATTCGAGAATCAGATTTCAATAAAAGTTGATGATCCAGTTCGTATGTATTTAAAAGAAATTGGACGTGTAGATTTATTAGTAGGTACAAGAGAAGTTGAACTGGCAACAGATATAGCAAATGCTACAGTTGCTAAAGAACAGTTTGATGATATGGTTTCTAGTGGGGAAGAAATTAGCCCAGAATATAAACTTCAAGTAGAACAGATGTTATATAGAGGTGAACTTGCAAAAAACAAATTAGTTGAAGCTAACTTACGTTTAGTAGTATCTATTGCCAAAAGATATGTTGGTAGAGGAATGCAATTTCTTGACTTAATTCAAGAAGGAAATATGGGACTTATGAAAGCTGTTGGAAAATTTGACCATACAAAAGGATTTAAATTTTCAACATATGCGACTTGGTGGATTAGACAAGCAATTACGAGAGCGATTGCAGACCAAGCAAGAACAATCCGCATACCTGTACACATGGTAGAAACTATAAATAAATTGGTTCGAACTCAACGTCAATTAATACAGGAATTAAAGCGTGAACCTCGTCCAGAAGAGGTTGCTGAAAGAATGGGTATTACCGTTGAAAAAGTACAAATAATTCAAAAGGTTGCCCAAGAACCAATCTCTCTTGAATCACCTGTTGGTGAAGAAGAGGATTCAAGCTTAGGTGATTTTATTGCGGATCCTGATACTTTAACTCCAATGGAATATACGTCTAAAGAGATGCTTAAGAGAGAATTAGACAATGTCTTAGAAACACTAACTGATCGAGAAGAAAAAGTGTTGAGAATGCGTTTTGGATTACTGGATGGACGTAGTCGTACTCTTGAAGAAGTTGGACGTGAATTTGGTGTTACTCGTGAACGAATTAGACAAATTGAAGCAAAAGCTTTACGCAAATTAAGACATCCTTCAAGAAGTAAAAAATTGAAAGACTTCATGAGTGGTAAATAATGAAGATTTCTAAGCGTCTTGAGTCATGTGCGAAATATACCGAAGGTTTTCTAAACCTTGCTGATATAGGCACTGACCATGCACTGCTTCCAATCTTGTGTGTTCAGGAAGGATATGTGCTAAAAGCACAAGCGATTGATAATAAAGAAGGTCCTTATGTTATAGCATATAGTAATGTTAAAAAGCAAAATCTTGAAAAAAAAATTAAGGTAATTTTAGGTGATGGCTTTGAAAAAATATCAGATGATACAGATGTTGTTGTTATAAGTGGTATGGGTGGAGATTTAATATCCCGTATACTACAAAATGATAGTACAAGAAACATAAAGAGATTTATCATTCAGCCAAATAATAATGCTGACATTATCAGAGGAATTTTACATAAAATAAATTATAAAATCGTAGATGAAATTATTTTAGAAGACAACAATAAAATTTACGAAATGTTGATTTTAGAACCAGGAATGTCTCAGTTGAATGAATTGGAAATTAAATTCGGACCATATAACGTGAAGAATAAACCCTATTATTTTAAAAAGAAAATAAATAAGGAAATTATTGTTTTAGAATCGATAATAAATAAAATTACTAACTTGTCAGAGAAATCAGCTATACAGGATAAAATAAACGTTCTAAAGGAGGTAATTCGGTGAATGGTATAATGTTTCAAAAAAAATTCGAAAAGTATTTCCCGATAAATTTAGCATATAATTGGGATAATGTAGGGTTGCAAATTGGCTCACTTAATAGAGAAATAAATAAGATACTACTTTCTTTAGATTTGACTTTAGAAGTTGTAAAAGAGGCAATAAAAAAGGACGCTGAACTTATATTAGTTCATCATCCACTTATATTTTCACCAATTAAAGCAATCATTACTGATGATTACCAGGGAAAAATTATTGAATTACTTATTAAGAATAATATTACAGTATATGTGGCACACACTAATTTCGATATTAGCAACTATGGAATGAATATGATTCTTGCAGAAATGTTAGAACTTGAAAATCATGAAATTCTTGATTTTACAACAGAAACTGAAGGATTGGGAAGAATTGGTGATCTAAAAGTACCAATTACTATCGAAGAGTATATTCCAGTAGTTAAAAAGGTTTTTAATCTACAAAGTATTAAATTAATTGGAGATAAAAATAAGAAAATCCAAAAAATAGCGATTTCTGGTGGTAGTGGTTCAAGTATAATACAAAAAGCCAAAAAAATGGGAGCAGATCTTTATATCTCTGGTGATATTACATATCATCATGCACTTGATGCTTTAGGTATGGAATTGAATATACTAGATGTTGGACATAATATTGAGAAATATTCATTAAGTTTCCTAAAAGAATTTCTATCTGATAAGAAATTTGATTGTTCTATAGTTTTAAGTGAAATAAATACTGATCCTTATCAAAATGTATAAAAAAAAGAGGAAAACCTCTTTTTTTTATACTTCGAATATAGCTTCTACAGGACAAACAACTTCACATGCACCACAATCGATACAAGCTTCTTCATCAATTACGAAAATGTCTCCTTCGCTAATACAATCAACTGGACACTCAGCAACACATGCGCCACAAGCGATACAGTCTTCATTAATTCTTCTAGCCATTCTAATTCCTCCTCAACAAACTTTTATCATTTATATTTTAGTACAAAACAATCGATTTGTAAATATGTTTTTATTATATATAACAAAATATTTCATTTTTATAAAGTAAATCTCAAAAATAAAGTTGTAAATATCGAGATTGCCTAAAAGATATCAACAATATACTTGAATTAGTGAATATAATTTAGTAAAATATAAAGGAACTTAAAAAGGAGTGGTACAATGGAAATAGCAATTTGGGCATTTATTTTATCAATAGTTGGTGCTTTATTAGTGGGAGCCGCTTTAGGTTTCTATCTTTCACAAAGATATTTTAAGAAATATTTAAGAGAGAATCCACCTGTAAATGAAAATATGATCAGAGCAATGATGATGCAAATGGGTAGAAAGCCTTCTGAAAAACAAGTAAGACAAGTAATGCAATCAATGAATCAAGCGAAATAAAAAATCTCTCTAATTTTGAGAGATTTTTTATTTCGCTTGATTCAGGTCTGATTAAGTAAGCGTGGCATAAGAAAATTGAAAAATATTATTGGGCTAGACAATTGAGATATTAATAAGAATTAAAATAAATGTTGCTATTTTGACACTTGCCAACTTGTATAATCTCCAAAATCTAAAAAGGTCACATGGTTAACTAAAATATTAATAAGCAAAGATATTTTCGCTTAATATTGCGATATATTAGGGGTATTGATTGATTATAAGAGTGAAAATATTAAAAAGAACAAAATGAATTCCAGTAAATCACTAATAAAAAAAAGCGGATTTGCTTTGAATTCGCTTTTATATCCAGCTTACTTTTGATTCGGTTTTATTAATAATATTTTTATAATTAGATTGATGTCTGTAAGCAACTAGTAAAAACAGCAATGAAGAATATAGGACCATACTCCAATCAGTCATGACTAATCCAATAATGACTGTGGAAAATACAGCAACTGTTGAAGCAACACTGACATATTTCCATATTTTTAAAATTAATAAGAAAACAGCAATCATAATAAGAGCGTAGAAAATATTAAAGGCAACCATCGCTCCAATTGTAGTAGCAACCGCTTTACCACCTTTAAATCTAATATATACACTAAATACATGTCCAACTGCAGCAGCTAATCCATAGGCAAGTGGATGAAACAGTTGACTACCATCTAAAACATTAAATGTAATCAAAAAGGGAATTAACGCAGCTTTGGTTCCATCAAGAAAAGACACCCATCCTCCTATTTTACCACCGAGAAATCGAAAGGAATTAGTTCCGCCAGGATTTCCACTACCGTGTTCACGCACATCTATTCCTCTAAACTTTTTACCCAAAATAATTGAAAATGGAATCGCCCCTAAGAGGTAAGCAACGAGCAATAGTATGAATTTCAGTAACATAAAAATCATCTCCAATATATATTAACATATCACATTATACCATAAGAAATTTCAATTTACACTATAAAAATGTTTTTCGTTTTGTTATAATAGGAAAAGTAGTCAATATGAATAGGATGTGTTACAAGATGAATATAGTTAAAAATACATATGATGAAACATCAATCCAAATACTTGAAGAATTAGAAGCTGTAAGAAAGAGACCAGGTATGTATATTGGTAGTACTGACTCTAGAGGGCTTCATCATTTGGTATGGGAAATTGTAGATAACGCTATTGATGAAGCTTTAGCCGGTTTCGGTACCGAAATAAAAGTAACCATAAAAGAAGATAATAGTATTGTCTGTACTGATAATGGTAGGGGTGTACCAGTTGGATTACACGAAAGTGGTAAGAGCACAATAGAAATAATTTACTCTCGTCTTCATGCAGGTGGTAAATTCGGACAAGCTGGTGGATATAAGGTTTCAGGAGGATTACACGGTGTTGGAGCTAGTGTTGTAAATGCACTGAGTGAATTTCTTGATGTTACTGTTTATAGAGATAAAAAAATTCATAATGTTAGATTCTCAAATGGAGGATCATCAATTACACCAGTTGAAGTTATAGGTACTACAAAGAAAACGGGAACAACTGTTTGGTTTAAACCAGATAGAGAAATGTTTTCAACTTCAGTTTTTAATTTTCAAATAATCTCTGAAAGATTAAGAGAAAGTGCTTTTTTACTAAAAGGCTTAAAAATGATTTTAGTTGATGAGCGTTCTAAAATAAAAGAAGAATATCAATACTCTGAAGGTATAATAGCCTATGTTGATTTAATAAATAAAAATAAAACCGCTATTCACGATACTAAGTTTTTTGAAGGTAATGCGCTTGACATTGAAGTCGAGGTTGCATTGCAGTTCACAAAATCATATTCGGATCAAATTGTTTCATTTGTTAATAACGTAAGAACAAAAGATGGTGGGACTCATGAAACTGGGTATAAATCTGCTTTAACTAAGCTATTTAATGAATATGGACAACGCGTTGGTCTAATAAAAAATGGTAGTAAGTTAGAAGGAGCTGACATTAGAGAAGGGTTAAC
Organism: Candidatus Izemoplasma sp.; assembly: GCA_029939615.1. Taxonomy (GTDB): domain Bacteria; phylum Bacillota_I; class Bacilli_A; order Izemoplasmatales; family Izemoplasmataceae; genus Xianfuyuplasma. The sequence continues at coordinate 7,371 of JAOZSP010000014.1, forward strand.
AACTATTTTGTCAATTAGAATCCCAGAGCACCTACTACAATTTGAAGGACAAACAAAAAACAAATTAGGAACTCCAGATGCAAGAAGTGCAGTTGAACAAGTTGTATCTGAAAAGATGACTTATTTCTTTGAAGAAAATAAAAATTTAACATTTACATTAATCAGCAAATCTTTAAGTGCTAAATTAGCTCGAGATGCAGCTAGAAAAGCTCGAGAAGAAGCAAGACTAGAACGTAAAAAAAGTAAAATTGAAACTAACTTATCAGGTAAGTTATCGCCTGCGCAAAGTAAAAACCCTGAAAGAAACGAATTATATCTAGTCGAAGGTGATAGTGCTGGTGGTAGTGCAAAACAAGGTAGAGATAGACGTTTCCAAGCTATTTTGCCATTACGAGGTAAGGTAATCAACACAGAAAAGGCAAAAATCGAGGATGTTTTAAAGAACGAAGAAGTAAATACAATTATTCATACAATAGGTGCTGGACTTGGTCCGGATTTTGATATACTAAAATGTAATTATGATAAAGTAATAATAATGACGGATGCTGATACAGATGGTGCTCATATTCAAGTATTGTTACTTACATTTTTCTTTAGATATATGCGTGAACTTGTAGAAGCAGGTAAAGTTTATATCGCTCTTCCTCCCTTATATAAGGTTTCAAGAAAAGTAAAAAATAAATCAATAATTGAATACGCTTGGGATGATGAAGGACTTGAAAAAATCACTAAACAGCATAAAACATATAACATTCAAAGGTTTAAAGGTTTAGGAGAGATGAATTCTCATCAATTATGGGATACAACAATGAACCCAGAGACCAGAACTCTAATTCAAGTAGTAATTGAGGATCTTGCTGATGCTGATCAAAGAATTAATATATTAATGGGAGATAAAGTAGAACCGCGTCGCGAGTGGATTGAAACAAATGTTACTTTCTCTTCTGAAGATGACTTTAAGATTTAGGTTGGTGATTTAACATGGCAAAAAAAGTAATCAAAGATATTGAAGAATTTGTTAATCAAAAAATTGTTCAAGAAAATCTTGAAGATATCGTTGGCGAACGATTCGGAAGATACTCAAAATATATAATCCAAGAACGTGCATTACCAGATGTTAGAGACGGTCTTAAACCCGTTCAAAGACGTGTTTTGTTTTCAATGTATAAACTAGGAATGTTTAATGACAAACCTTATAAAAAATCTGCACGTATTGTTGGAGACGTAATCGGTAAGTATCATCCTCATGGTGATGCTTCGGTTTATGATGCAATGGTGCGATTAAGTCAGCCTTGGAAAATAAGAAATCTATTAATAGATATGCACGGTAATAATGGTAGTGTTGATGGTGATAGTGCTGCAGCAATGCGTTACACTGAAGCAAGAATGTCACAAGCAAGCGAAATATTATTACAAGATATTGAAAAGAGAACAGTTGATTTTGTTCCAAATTTTGATGATGAAGAATATGAACCAACAGTTTTACCAGGTAGATATCCTAACCTTTTATGTAACGGATCAACAGGAATAAGTGCGGGATATGCAACAGAAATTCCTCCACATAATTTACGGGAAGTTATTAATGCCGTTGTTAAAAGAATCGAAGGTTCTATTGAAACTATAGAAGATTTAATGAAAGTTATGCGTGGTCCAGATTTCCCTACCGGCGCGATAGTTCAAGGTAGAGATCAAATACGAAAAGCATTTGAAACGGGTAGAGGAAGAATAATTATTAAATCAAAAACAGAGATAATAAATCAAAAAATAATTATTACAGAGCTACCGTATGAAGTAAACAAAGCAACTTTAGTCCGTAAAATGGATGATATTAGAATTAAAAAGCAAATTGATGGAATTGCTGAAGTAAGAGATGAATCAGATCGTGAAGGGTTAAGAATTGTTGTTGATGTAAAAAAGAACTTTGATACACAAGTAATCCTTAACTTTTTACATAAGAAAACCGATTTAAGCAAATCTTACAACTATAATATGGTATCAATAAACAATAAGCGACCTATGTTAATGGGTGTTATTCCGATGATAGATGCTTACATATTACACCAAAAAGAGGTAATAACAAATCGCTCCAATTATGAACTAAGAAGAGCCCAGAAACGCCTTCATATAGTAGAAGGAATAATAAAAATGATGGATATTTTAGATGAAATAATTACTTTAATTAGAGCATCTAAAAACAAACGAGATGCAAAAAGTAAATTGATTAGAACTTTCAATTTTACTGAAGAGCAATCTGAAGCTATTGTTACTTTGCAATTATATAGATTATCAAGTACCGATATCAATGCATTGCAAAATGAACTTGAAAAGTTAGAATCAATGATTACTGAATTAAATTTGATTCTAAAAAATGAAAAAGAATTAGAACGCGTTATTGTTGATGAATTAAGAATAATTCAAAAGAAATTATCTACTAAACGACGTACAGTTATTGAAGAGGAAATTGAGAAAATTGTAATTTCTGAAGTAAAATTAATTACCGAAGAGCAAGTTGTAATTGGTATCACTAAAGAAGGATACATAAAATCGTCTTCTATTAGATCATTTAAAGCAACTGATAATGCTGTACTACGAGATAACGACTCAATTTTATTCGTTAAAAAAGTTTCAACACTAGATACAATGCTGATTTTCACAAATAAAGGAAATTATATTTATTTGCCAGTCTATAAAATACCAACTTATAAGTGGAAAGAGTTGGGAACTCATGTAAGTAATATAGTCCAGTTATTAGAAAACGAATATATAGTTAAAATTTTACGTGTTACTAGTTTCGAGGATTCAAAGAATTTACTATTTGTTACAAAAAATAATTTAATAAAACAGACAGAGTTAAAAGAATTTGATGTTTCAAGATATACAAAAACAATCCGAGCAATATCATTAGGCAAAACAGATGAAGTTGTGAGTGTTGATATTACGGAAAATACTGATTCAGAAGTATTAATCTTTTCTAGAAAAGGCCAAGCATTAAGATTTAACCTAAATGAAATACCTGTTACATCAACAACAGCAAAAGGTGTTAAAGGGATGAGCTTAAATCCAAAACAACACCTAGCTTCAGGAATAATCCTCAATGATTTCCACGATTTACTATTATTAACTAATCGTGGAACCATAAAAAGACTTAATATTCTAGACATTCCTAAGAAAAAACGTACAAATAAAGGTGTTCAGATTTATAAAATTGTTAAATCCAACCCTTATTTAGTACAAGATTTATGTTTAATGAATGCAACTCAGTATAAAAATCGTGCAATTATAACTGTTAATACGACAAAAACTTCAGTTATCATTAATTCATTTGATGTTAAACATGATAAAACCGAAAATGGTAAGTCGTTCATTAAGAAAAAAGAAGGAATAGCACAATTTATTAATATTGAGCAATTTGAAGAAGATAATTCAATTACATTTCTTTCAGAGTATGAAAAAGAGATAGATCATGAATTAATTCAACAAAAGTTATTCGATTAAAAAGTAGCATTTGCTACTTTTTTAATTAAACATATCCAAAAAAAACGAAAATGACTATAAATAAGAATATTTTTCGTTGATAAACTCGATAAATATAGTAAAATAAGAGTATAAATGTCATGTTTGAGGTGAAATTATGAATTGTATGGAAAATTTAAGAAGATCACAGATACCAAACGATATTGTTATGGATTATATCACCTTGTATAAGTCGATTGGGATAAATCGTAATAATCACGATACTCTTATTAGTGATTATGATGTAATGGTGCGACAGACTGTCCGGAATGATACTTATTACTTTGCAAAAATGTTTCAAATTAATGTTAGCGATTCTCGTTTTAAATCTTTAATTTATAAAAATGTTAAGCCAAAGAATAAAGATGAGAAACTAATTTTAAATTTGAAAAGTGTATTTACAAAAATACACAAAGAAGCATCTTCATTTGAATTGCTTGTTACAGAAGTGCAAGATTTAATGAAGTTTCTTTATAATGATATTTTAATTAGCTCAAAATTGAAATTTAGAAAAATTGAACGAAAAGAACGAAATATTAATCTACTAAATAGTAAGCATACTAGTACTAGAGAGTTGATTGAACGTTTAATTCAATTGTTCAATCAGGAAATTAAAAGTAGTAATTATGAAGTTTCATACATTATTATGAATTTCTACATTGATTTTATTAATATTAAGCCTTTTTGTGATAAGAATAGAGAAATCGGTTTGGTTTTAATGTATGTTTTACTAGTGACAAATGGATTTGAAGTGTATGAATATATCAGTTTTATGCAGCAAATACATAAAAACAAAGTAGTTTTTGATCAAGTAGTTTTACAATCTACATTTAATTGGGAAATTGGATATGCTCAAATCATTCCACTTCATCAATTTATAATCAATATTTCAATTGATTCGTATCAAATATTAAATTATTTAGTTAGAGATTATGAATTTGATAAACAATTAAATAAATCAAATAATATTGAAAACACGATAAATAAGCTTGATGATACTTTTAGTAAGGACGACATTAGAAACATCCATCCGTATATTTCTGATTCCACAATTAATCGGACATTGAAGCGTCTAAGAGAAGACGGAAAAATCCGACCACTTGGAAAAGGAAGAAGTGCAAAATGGATTAAACTGTATAAGTTAAATAATGAAAAATTAAGATTCGAACAACTAGACTTGAATATATAGGAGAAAATATGAATAAGACAATTGATAAAATAATTTATGATGCGCTTTCTGAAGATATTCCAAAAATTGATATTACTACGGATAATTTGTTTGAGGATCAAGAAAGTGAAGGAGTATTTATCGCTAAAGAAGATGGTGTTTTAAGTGGCGTTTTAGTAATGAGAAGAGTATTTGAAATCATTGATTCGTCAGTTTATTTAAAAATCATTAATAATGATGGTACTTATGTTGATAAAGGTGATGTTATAGCCATAATTAGTGGTAAATCAAAATCAATTCTAAAAGGAGAAAGAGTTGCTCTAAATCTTATGCAAAGAATGAGTGGAGTTGCTACTTTAACTAAACGTTTTGTTGATCGAATTTCTAATAAATACACTAAGATATTAGATACCAGGAAGACAACTCCTAATTTAAGGATTTTAGAAAAAATGGCTGTAGTTGATGGTGGAGGAATTAATCATCGAATGAGTTTGAGTGATCAAGTCATGATTAAGGATAATCATATAAAAGTTGCAGGAAGTATAACGAACGCAGTTAAAACAGTGAAGTTCAAAATTGACCAATCTATACGTATTGAGGTTGAAGTTGAAACTTATGAACAGTTTTTAGAAGCAATTGAGACAGAATGTGATATAATAATGCTTGATAATATGAGTAATAATTTAATGATAAAATGTGTAAAAAATAATAAAGGAAAACTACTAGAAGCTAGTGGGAATATGACACTTGATAGAATCAAAAGTGTAAGTGAAACAGGTGTTGACTTTATAAGTGTGGGAGCTTTAACCCATTCATATACTTCGCTAGATATTAGTTTAAAATTTAATTGACGAGGTGAAATCATGAAACCAAATGATTTATTACAAATGATAAAAGAAGAATTACAAAACAGCCTATCAACCTTAGGTTATTTTGACAGCAATATTGATATTTCTTTAGAAAGACCTAAAGAGAAGAGTAATGGTGATTATTCAGCTAATATTGCTATGAAATATGCAAGAGTTGCCAGAAAAGCACCAAAAATTATCGCAGAAGAGATAGTTAATAACTTTGATAAAACTAATTTGTTTATTGATAAAATCGAAATTGCATATCCAGGTTTCATTAATTTCTATTTAGATAAATCATTTTTACTAAATACTATTAACGAGATTAATGAGCAAAAAGATAGTTATGGTAATATTAGTTTGGGAGATGGACAGCACATCAATATAGAATTTGTAAGTGTTAATCCAACAGGTGCTTTACATATTGGACATGCTCGTGGAGCCGCTGCAGGAGATTCTTTGGCTAAAATACTAAGTAAAGCAGGTTTCAAAGTTACTAAGGAATATTATGTGAATGATGGTGGAAATCAAATTCACAATTTAGCAATCAGTATAGATGTTAGATATAAACAACTATTCGGACTTGATGAAGAAATGCCAAAAGATGGGTATTTAGGTACTGAAATAACTGATATTGCTGTGAGAATTAAGGATACTTATAATGATCGCTTCTTAGAAGAAGATGGGTACGAGTTTTTTAAATCATACGGTGTAAATACACTTTTGGATAATTTGAAGAAGGATTTAAAAGATTTTAGAGTGACTTTTGATATATGGTTTAGTGAAAAATCGCTATATGAAAATAACCTAGTTCAAAAGACAGTTGATTTCTTAAAAGAAGAAGGATTTACATATGAAAAAGATGGAGCACTTTGGCTTAAAACTAGTAATTATGATGATGAAAAAGATCGTGTGATTGTAAAAAGTGATAATACATTTACTTACATTACACCTGATATTGCATATCATAAAAATAAATTAGACCGTGGGTACTCAAAATTAATTGATATTTTAGGTGGAGATCACCATGGGTACATTAATCGCTTAAAAGCTGCAATAGAGATGGTTGGTGGAAGTAGCGAATTACTTGAAGTTGAACTTTTACAAATGGTTAAGGTAATGCAAAATGGAGAAGAAATAAAAATGAGTAAGAGAAGTGGAAAAGCTATTACTCTTGCTGATTTGGTAAGAGAAGTAGGTCCTGATCCAATACGTTATTTCTTTGCAGCAAGAAGTTTAAATACTCAAATGGATTTAGATCTTGATCTAGCAATTAGACAAACAAATGAGAATCCAGTTTACTATGTTCAATATGCTCATGCGAGAATAAATAGCATATTTGAAAATGCTAAACAACGCGGATATGATACATCAAAACTACCGACAGAATTTGCAACACTTGCAAATGAAAAATGTTTTGATCTTGTATCAATACTCGCAAATTATTCAAATATTATTAGATTATCTGCAATCTCAAGAGCACCACATAAACTTACAAATTATATAAATCAATTAGCAAGTGCCTTTCATAGTTTTTACAATGCTGAGCAAGTTGTTTCTACTGACCAGCAGATGACTATGGAAAGATTAGCTTTATTAAACGCAACTAAGATAGTTTTAAAGAATGCACTTAGTTTAATAGGTGTAAGTGCACCGAATAAGATGTAGTGTGGTCGATTCATTCTAATAGTTAGGAGGACCTGATGTTTAAATGGAAAATACAAAATAGTAATTTAGACCAATCAAAATTGGTCGAAGAGATTTATCGCTCTCGAGGTATCAATAATTATCTCGAATTATTTGCTTTAGATGAAAAAGCATTTCATGATCCATATTTGCTTAATGATATGCAAAAAGCCGTTGACCGAATAATGAGTGCTATTAAGAAAAAAGAACAAATTTTAGTTTACGGGGACTATGATGTAGATGGTATAACAAGTACATATATTGTTTATGATACACTTAAAAATTTAGGAGCAAATATCTTTTATGATATTCCTAATCGTTTTGTTGATGGGTATGGATTAACTAACTCTAAAACATTTGATATTGTAAACGAAGAATATAAAGTTGTAATTACTGTTGATAATGGAATTAAAAGTATAGCAGAAGCGAAAATATTAAAAGACAATAATATTGATTTAATAATTACTGATCATCATAAAAAAGAAAGTATTCTACCAGATGCTTTTGCAATTATACATACTGATTTATCTGATTATCCTTTTAAACCTCTTGCTGGAGTAGGTGTTGCATTTAAACTATCTCAAGCATTAATAGGAGAAGAAGCACTTGAGTATACTGATATTGCCGCTCTTGGAACAATCGCTGATATGATGCCACTAGTAGAAGAAAATAGAGCAATCGTAAACGTTGGATTAAAAATGATGGCTAACTCTTCAAATGTCGGATTAAACAGTCTTGTTTCGTTTTTAGATATAATTACTCCCTCAGTTGCCGATATTCAATATAAAATAGCACCACGAATCAATGCTTGTGGGAGAATGAAAAGTGCTAAACTTGGAGTAGAACTACTATTAAGTGAAAATAGTGTTATTGCTGTCAGACATCTTTCTGAAATTGAGGACACAAATAATAAAAGAAAAAAACTAACCAAAGTTCTTTACGATGAATCAATATCTCTAATTAATCACAATACTTCAAGTATTATCGTTCATTCACCAAGAATGCATGAAGGAGTTTTGGGTATTGTAGCTTCTCGACTAGCCAATGAATACTCCAAAGTTGCTGTCGTTTTAAAAGAGGACGAATTTACATATAAAGGAAGTATTAGATCTTATAGCAGTGTTGATGTTATCTATATTTTATCAGAATTAAAGGATTTACTAATTCGTTATGGTGGACACCAAAACGCCGCAGGATTAGAGTTTATAAAAGAGAATCTTCCAGAATTTAAAAGAAGGTTTAATGAATTAATACCTACAGCTGTACGAGACGACATTGTTATAGCCGAAGGAGAAATTGATATCAAGAATATCACGGTAAATCAAATAATGGATCTAGATAAATATGATTTAAGAGAATGTTCATTTGTTTTTAACAGGATTTACCCAGAGAATAGGTATTTGATCAAAGGAGAACACACAAAACTAATAATTGATCATGAAACAGAAGCAATCTTCTTTAATAACAAAGCGCTTTACACTAAGTTAAATAAAAATTGCAAA
>JAOZSP010000014.1:16097-18581 GCA_029939615.1 Candidatus Izemoplasma sp.
TAGAGGACGTTACAAAAAACAAATAATTATTGATGACTATTTCATTAAATAACTATAAAAATATCAAAAAACCAGTATTTTTTGGTATAATAATAAGTAATTATGTATAACAATAAGGAGGACACATATGAATTTAAAAGATTATATCGCAAATGTTCCAAATTTTCCAATCGAAGGAATTCAATTCAAAGATATCACACCGTTAATCGGTAATGGTAAAGCATTTCAATATGCAACTAATTTATTTGTGGATTTTACAAACGAAATAGACGCTGATATTATAGTTGGACCAGATGCTCGAGGTTTTATTTTTGGATGTCCGGTTGCAACTCAATTAGGAATAGGATTTGTTCCGGTTAGAAAACCAAACAAATTACCACGAGAAGTACTAGAATTTAGTTATGATTTAGAATATGGTAGTAATACCTTATGTTTACATAAAGGTGATATTAAACCAGGACAAAAAGTGCTAATAATTGATGATTTATTAGCAACAGGTGGTACAATTGAAGCTACAATCAATCTAGTAGAACAATCAGGTGGAATAGTAGCTGGTATAGCATTTTTAATTGAATTGGTCTTCTTAGACGGACGCAAAAAACTAGATGATTACAACGTTTTATCGTTAATGAAATATTAAGAAGGTGGTTTAATGTCTACATCACGATTTGATGCTTTGATGAAACAAGCATCAAAATACATAACAAAAAAAGAGCATCTTGATTTAATTCAAGATGCTTATAAATATGCTAAAGGAATGCATGATGGGCAATATCGAAAAAGTGGAGAAGATTACATTATTCATCCAGTCGATGTTGCTTTAATTTTATCTGAATATCAAGCCGATCCAACAACAATAGTTGCTGGGCTTTTACATGATGTAATTGAAGACACAGATGCTACTTTTGAAACTGTTAAAAAGCAGTTTGGTGAAGAAGTTGCTTTACTAATCGAAGGAGTTACAAAATTAGGCCGATACAAACTAAAAGAAGAAAACCAAGAAAATGAAAAAATAGCTGCACAAGCTAAAAATTACCAAAAAATGTTTTTAGCAATGGCTAAGGATATTCGTGTAGTCATTGTTAAACTTGCAGATAGATTAAATAATATTAGAACACTGGGTGCATTACCAGAAGTAAAACAAAAAAGAATTGCTCGCGAAACAATGGAAATATATGCTCCTTTAGCACACCGTTTAGGGATGTATGTAATGAAGGCAGAACTTGAAGATACTAGCTTTAAATATATAAAAAGAGAAACATACAAACGTATCGCACAACTAATTTCTGATACAAAAAATAACCGGGAAAAAGATATCGGCTTAATGCAAACAAATGTTCAATATCTTTTATCAGAAAATAATGTTTCTTGTAATGTTAGAGGTCGTGTTAAAAACATATACTCTGTACACAAAAAAATGGTAGATCGAAATAAAGAATTTGAAGATATTTTTGATTTATTAGCACTTAGAATAATTGTTGATTCAATCGAAGATTGCTATCGTACTATTGGAATTGTCCATTCAAAATGGACTCCAATTCCTAATAGATTTAAGGACTATATTGCTATGCCTAAGCCTAACCTTTACCAATCTCTTCATACATCAGTAATTGCGAATGGTAAAGTTTATGAATTTCAAATTAGGACAGAAGAAATGGATCAAATTGCGGAATTTGGTGTAGCTGCTCATTGGGCATACAAAGAAACTTCTGAAAATCGTAAAATGACTGATGAAGTTATGGAAAAACTTAAATGGTTTGGCGACTTAGTAAAATTCACAAAAGAAAGCGAAGACGACCGAGATGTTTTAAACTTACTACGAGACGACATTTTTCATTCAAATGTTTATGTGTTTACTCCTAACGGTGACATCATCGACTTACCTAACGGATCAACACCGTTAGATTTTGCTTTTAGAATTCATACACAAGTAGGTATAAAAACAGTAGGTGCAATAGTTAACGGTAAAATAGTTCCACTTGAATATATACTTAATACAGGTGATATTATTAACATGAAAACATCAGTTAACTCATTTGGACCAAATGATAACTGGTTAAAATTAGTAAAAACATCAAATGCTAAATCAAAAATTAAGAATTACTTAAATAAACAACGACGTGGAGTCCTAATTGAAATGGGACGTGACGATTTTAATAAAGAACTGCAATCTAAAAAGGTGATAATAGATTTAACAGATAAAAAAGTCACAAAACTATTCAGGAAAAAAGGGGCTAAAACAGTTGATGACTTATACTATGAAATCGGAAAAAATACTATTTCTCCTGGAAGCGCAGTAAATGCCTTTATTGAAAAGAAAGAATATACAGAAGAAGCCTTAATTCAAAAAATCAATAAATCGGGCGATAAAAATTTACGCAAAAATTCATCAAGGAGCATAAAAAGTTATTCAGATTCCTTTGATTTTTCTTCAATTTTAAATGAATTATACATTTTAGTTAATATACTAAGCATTATTTTCAC
>JAOZSP010000126.1 GCA_029939615.1 Candidatus Izemoplasma sp.
ATAAACGAATTCTTAAAAACAAATAATGTTGCAAGAACAAAAAATATTGAGTACGTAAAAATGCAAGCGAAGTTACAAATAATGATTAGGACATTTGTAAGTCTGATTTTTGTTATCATTATAGCTTATGGAGGATACTTAATTAATTTAACAAGAAATCTACCAGAAGCACAACAATTCTCAGCTGGACAACTAACTGAGTTTTACTTACTATTTGGTTCATTAGTTTGGCCAATGATGGCATTAGCTATGATTATTAATATACGAAGCAGAGGAAAAGGATCTCTTCAAAGAATTGAAAGAATATTAAATGAAGAGATTGATGTAAAAGATTCAAAAGATGTTATTGATTTAGGTGAAGTAAAAGGAAGTATTGAATTTAGAAATCTTACTTTTAGATATCCAAAGACTAATGTAGATATTTTGAAAAATGTTTCATTCAAAATAAATCAAGGTGAAACTGTAGGTATTTTAGGAAGAACAGGCAGCGGAAAAACAAGTATTGTTGATTTATTACTAAGAATTTACAATGTTAATGAAGAAAGTATTTTCATTGATGGAGTAGACATAATGAAATTACGAATAAAACAAGTTCGTGAGAGCATTGGATATGTACCACAAGATGGATTCTTATTCTCTGATTCAATAAAAAATAACATATCATTAAGTTTTAGTAAAAGTCATGATTTATATCACGATGTAAAACAAGCAGCTAAACTGAGTGATGTTCATGACAACATTATAGAGTTTACTAATGGATATGATACAGTTATAGGTGAAAGAGGAGTAACTTTAAGTGGTGGACAAAGACAACGTGTAGCTATCGCAAGAGCACTTATTAAGAATTCTCCAATTATGGTATTAGATGATAGTGTAAGCGCCGTTGATACCAAAACCGAAGAAACAATTCTTTCAAACTTAAAACAAACAAGAAAAGGGAAAACAACTTTAATAATTGCTCATAGAATTAGTACAATCAAAAATGCTGATGTTATCATCATTGTTGATGATGGAGAAATTATTGATGTTGGAAAACATGAGGAATTATTAATTAGATGTACCTTCTACAAAGAAATGGTCGAAAGACAACGACTTGAAGATGAATTGGAGGTGCAATAACATGGCAAGACAAATAGGCGAAAGAGATGATAAACGTCTTCATACAATGAAAGATATGGATATTATTAAAAGATTATTAAAATATGCTATTCCATTTAAAAAGAATTTTGGTGTTGTTTTCTTCTTTATGATTATTACCGTATTTTTTGCTATTTTAGAACCATATATAATTGGATTAAGTATGAATGTAATAATATACGATTTTGATTTTACAGTTTTATTATCGTATTTATCAGTCTTAATCGGTATAATCTTAATCGGAAATGTTTTCAATTATATCCAAACAATAATGCTAAATACTATTGGACAAGGTGTAATTTATAATATTCGTGAAGAAATATTTATACATCTTGAATATCATGATATTGCATTCTTAAATAGTAAACCAACAGGTTCTATAGTAACAAGAGTTACAAATGACACAAACACCTTAAATGAGATGTATACAAGCGTAATAATTAGTGTATTTAAAAATGTAATGATGATTGTGGGAATCCTAATTGCAATGTTCTTAATAAATGTTCAACTAACATTGTACGTACTAATAGTTTTACCTTTCATTATTATATTTTCATTCTTGTTTAGAATCCTATCAAGAAGAGCATATCGAGAAGTAAGAAGTAATTTATCGAAAGTAAATGCCTTTTTAGCAGAACATTTATCAGGAATGAAAATTATTCAGATTTTCAATAAAGAACTAATAAAATTTAAACAGTTTGACGAAAGAAATACTAAATTAAAAAAATCATATTACCGTCAAATAACAATCTTTGGGATTTATCGTCCAACAATGTACCTACTTTATATGGTTGCAACTATTATAGTCTTTTACTTTGGAAGTGAAGCAGTGTTAGTAGGAACAATAAAAATCGGAGTATTAATTGCGTTTTATCAATATATAGGACGTTTCTTTGAACCAATACAACAACTAGCAGAACAATTTAATATTTTACAATCAGCATTTGCCTCAAGTGAAAGAATCTTTGGTATATTAGATGTAGAACCTACTGTAGTAGATAGTGATAACGCTATTGAAATTAAAAATATGGAAGGTACAATCGAGTTTAAAAATGTTTGGTTTGCATACATTCAAGATGAATGGATTTTAAAAGATGTTTCCTTTAAAGTATCTGCAAAAGAATCAGTAGCATTTGTTGGTGCAACAGGAGCTGGTAAAACAACTATTTTAGCTCTTATAACAAGAAATTATGATATTCAAAAAGGACAAATTCTAATTGATGGAAAAGACATTAAGGATATTACAAAAGACTCATTAAGAAAACATATAGGACAAATGTTACAAGACGTATTTATGTTTAGTGGAACAATAAAATCTAATATAAAATTACGTAATGATGAGATTAGTGATAAAAAAATGATTGAAGCTTGCGACTATGTAAATGCAAATTACTTTATAAACAAACTTGATAATAAATATGATGAAGTAGTACGTGAAAGAGGTAATAATTTTAGCTCATGACAACGTCAACTACTATCATTTGCAAGAACAATAGTTCATGATCCAAAAGTAATGATTTTGGATGAAGCAACAAGTAATATAGATACAGAAACAGAACAATTAATTCAAGATTCATTATATAAAATGATGAATATAGGAACAATGCTAGTAGTAGCTCATCGTTTATCTACAATTCAACATGTAGATAAAATAATAGTGCTTAGTAAAGGTGAAATTATAGAACAAGGAAATCACCAAGAATTACTTCGGAACAAAAACCACTATTACAATTTATATCGACTACAATATCAAGACCAACAAAAAATGAATCTATTTTAAAGTAATAAGATAATATTGATAAACTAAGTCTTATCATCGAATTGGAGAATACTTATGATATTTGATTGTATAATAATTGGTGCAGGTGCTAGTGGATTAATGGCTGCAGTTCAATTAGAACAAAGGAAAGTGAATTACTTATTACTAGAAAAAAATGAAAAAGCAGGAAAAAAACTGCTTATTACAGGTGGTAAACGTTGTAATGTAACGAATAATCTTGATGTAGAAGGTTTTGTTGATGCCTTAACAACTAAGAATAAAAGGTTTTTATACAGCGCTTTATACCAGTTTGGGCAAAACGAAATCATTAACTTTTTTAAGGATAACAATTTAAATTTAAAATTGGAAAATAATTTCAAATATTTTCCAGAAACAAATAAAAGTTCAAGTATTTTATCAGTTTTAATGCAAAACATTAACGAAAAGAATGTAATTTACAATTCACAAGTAAACAATATAAAAACAGAAAATAATGTATTTTCTGTTTTAACTAATGATAACTTGTATCTTTCAAAGAGAATAATAATTGCAACAGGATCAGAGAGTTATCCAATAACTGGTAGTAGTGGTGATGGATTAATCTTTGCTAAGGAACTTGGAATTAATTATAAGCAGTTTACACCTGCTGAGACTCACATTTTTTCAAAAGGAATTGTAAATAAATATTCCAATTTGCAAGGAACATCAATTGAAAACGCAGTGGTAAAAATTAAGGGAACAAAACATCAAAATTCAGGTGGCTTGATTTTTACCCATTTTGGGTTAAGTGGTCCATCTATATACCATCTATCAGAATTTATTCACGCTGAACTACTAAAAGGTAAAGTATCTCTTAACATTAATTTGACAGATACTAGTAAAAATAACCTTATTAATAATTTTAAGAGTGATAAAAGCAAAGACATTTTCATTCTTAAATCTCTAGAAAAATACTTATCAAAAAGGCTTGCGAGAACACTACTTAAGGAGTCAGGTATACCTAATACAAAAATGAATGAAATAGCACTATCTAATCTTGAAGAACTAGCTACTTTAATATGTGAATTTCCAGTAGTTATTGATAAAACAGAAACTTGTGAAAAAGCATATGTTAATAAGGGTGGAATTCTTACAAATGAACTTAATCCAAGCACAATGGAATCAAGAAAGATAAAAGGATTATTCTTTATAGGTGAAACCGTTGATATTCATGGGCCAATCGGTGGATTTAATATTACAATTGCTTTTGCTACAGCCTTTCTAGCAGCACAGTGCATTGGAGATGACATTAGTATTTAAACTACCATATATAGTTAATTCTAAAAACAAGGAAAATCCCTTCAAATTAAAAAAAATCTGCTTTTGCAGATTTTTTTAATATCCAATATTATTTAAATTATCACGTAAAATTGAAGCGGATTTCTTTAGCTTCTCCTTTTCTTCTGATGAAAGTTCAAAATGAACAATATGATGAACACCATCACGATTTAATACTGCAGGCAAACCAATATAAAGATTATCAATATATTCATAATCACCTTTATTTAAGACACTTATTGACATAATCCGATTTTCATTATTAAAGATTGCTGATGTAATTCTTACTAATGCCATTCCAATACCATAATAGGTTGCTTTTTTTCGTTTTATAATTTCATATGCAGAATTACGGACATCTTGATATATTTGATCTAAATCCTCAAAGTTTAGTTCTTCCATTGAGTCGATAACATCTAAAATAGGTTTAGCACCGATATTTGCGTTAGACCAAACAACAAATTCACTATCTCCATGTTCCCCAAGGATATAAGCATGGATATTTCGCATATCTATATTTATATAACTAGAAATTTCATATCTAAGTCTTGCGGTATCTAAAGATGTTCCACTACCCATAACTCGTGATTCATCTAATCCTGATTCCTTCCAAGCAACATAAGCTAATATATCAACAGGATTACTTGCAACAAGTAATATTCCATCGAATCCGCTTTTCATTATATTGATAACAACAGATTTTATAATTTTAGCATTTCTTGATAATAATTCAATTCTAGTTTCACCTTTTTGTTGGTTAACTCCTGCTGTAATTACAACAAGACCTGCTGTTTTACATTCATCATAATTCCCAGCTCTAATACTCATTTTTCTAGGTCCGAATGCAAGGCCATGATTTAAATCCATTGCTTCCCCAACAGCTTTTTCATAATCAATATCTATTAAAATCAATTCTTCTACAGCACCTTGATTAACTAATGCATAAGCATAACTCATACCTACAAAACCGGTACCAACAATAACAACTTTACTTTTATCCATA
>JAOZSP010000127.1 GCA_029939615.1 Candidatus Izemoplasma sp.
TAACTCATATCCTTTGGCAGCAGTTGGAACAGCTGAATCAATTCTTGATGTAAGAATTACTCCTGCTAAAGCAGCTAGCAACCCACTAATCATATATATGTATACTATATTCTTTTCAATTCTAACTCCTGATAGTTTTGCTGCTTTTTCATTTCCACCTATTGCATAAACTCTTTTTCCAAATGTTGTATTTTTTAAGAAGTAAACAAAAATCAAAAATACAATTATAAGAATATAAACTGGAACAGGAACACCTAGCATACTTCCTCTACCAATCCATCCAATTAGCCCTTCTCCAAGTTTTGAAGCTGGCAACCCATCAGATAAATAAAGTGTAACTCCTCGAAAAACCATCATACTTCCTAACGTTGCGATAAATGGTTGAAGTTTTCCTTTAGCAATTAAAAGACCGTTTAAAGCTCCGATTACTGCCCCCACTAATAATGAAAGCAAAACAGAAGGTAACACTGGGAATCCAGCCTTTATTGACATGGCCATAATCATACTAGATACCGCTAAAGTACTTCCTACTGATAAGTCGATTCCACCAGATATAATTACTATTGTTAAACCAAATGCAAGTAATCCATTTATTGATGCTTGTCTAAGGACACTTATTAGATTATAACTAGATAAAAATCTTGGTTGAATAATTGATAGTAGCAACATGATTAATAATAATCCTAGTATTGGTATATTTTTCTTAGTTAAGATTAGTGCTCTTTTTAAAAATTGCTCTAATTTATTTGCTTTTTCCAAAATTTGCACCTCCCATCATACATTTCATTACTGTTTCATCTGATAAATTATCATTTATCATTGATCCAGTTAATTTACCTTCGTGCATTACGTAAATTTTATCTGCGATTCCTAACAATTCAACTAGTTCGCTGGATACTACTATAAATCCAATACCAATTTTCCTTAGTTCGAATATTAACTGATATATTTGCTTTTTCGAGTTAACATCAATTCCTCTAGTTGGTTCATCCAAAATTAATACTTGTGGACTATTTGCAAGCCACTTTGCTAAAACTACTTTTTGCTGATTTCCACCACTTAGTTCCATAGCAGTTTGTTCTAATCCTCTAAATTTCAAGTTAACCATGCTCGTATATTTTTTTGCCGCTTCACTTGCTAATTTGTAGTTAATAATGTTCTTTTTGCTAAATCTTCTCAAGTTATTAAATAAAATATTATCTGATATTGTAAACTCTAAAAATAATCCTTCATCTTTTCTATTTTCAGTAACATATCCTATTCCAAATTCCTTAGCATCTTGAACAGACTTAATAGTTACAGGTTCATCTTTAAAATAAAAGTTTCCTTTATCACATGGCTCTATTCCAAATATTGCATTCATTATTTCTGTTCTTCCGCTACCCATTAATCCAGCAAAACCAACGATTTCCCCTTCATGCACTTCAAAACTTACGTCTTGAAATAATTTGTCTTTTGAAATATTTTCAACTCTAAGTAGTGATGGACCTAGTTCAATATGTGGTTTATCCGGAAATAATC
Source organism: Candidatus Izemoplasma sp. (assembly GCA_029939615.1). Lineage (GTDB taxonomy): Bacteria > Bacillota_I > Bacilli_A > Izemoplasmatales > Izemoplasmataceae > Xianfuyuplasma. The sequence goes on from JAOZSP010000127.1 coordinate 1,522, forward strand.
CACCTAAGTCATAACCAACCATATTCTTTACTACATCTTCATAAGTAATATTTTTTACTTTTTCAGAAATCACGAACTCACCATCTCTTAATATGGTAATTCGATCACATATTTGAAATATTTCTTTCATTCTATGAGAAATATATACAATTGATTTTCCTTCCGTTCTTAATACTTCAAGCACTTTGAATAGTGCGCTTATCTCTCTATTTGTAAGTGCACTTGTAGGTTCATCCATTACTATCAGCTCTGCATCAAGTAAAATGGCTTTTGCTATTTCTAACATTTGTTGGAGTCCTACAGACAACTCCCCAATTGGACGATTTAAATCAATGTCAATCCCTAATCTTTTTAAAACCCCTTTTGCTATTTTAGATTGCTCTTTGACATCAATTCTTCCCATTTTTGTTTTTATTTCTTTGCATAAAAATAGATTTTCTAAAACTGTCATATCATCAAAAACGTTTAATTCTTGATTAACTATTGCAATTTTCATTTCTTCACTATCTCGGATTGATTTGAAATGAACTTCCTCACCGTTTATAAATATGGTTCCTCCATTGTGTGGGAATATACCTGTTAAGATTTTCATCAACGTAGATTTTCCTGCTCCATTTTCTCCAACTAAAGCGTGAAATTCATTTTCTTTAACATCAAAGTTTACATTTTTAAGTACTTCTACAGGACCAAATGACTTATAAATACCTTTCATTTCAAGATGCATTATTTTGTTTCTCCAAAATATATACCTGACTTCAAAATAATGTTTGAGTAGGCTTTATTATCTCCTGTACGAATTACTGCTTTTGTATGTTTTGTTTCATTCTTAAATTTATCATGTGATAGAAAAGTTATTGTAGCATTTGGTAAAAGTTCCATTATTTTTTTAAGATACTCTGAATTATCACTCTTTATTTCTTCAGCTAATATTATCTCTTCCACTTCAAAGTCATCTAATACTACCTTTAGAACATCTATAAAAGATGGTACTCCATAAGTTAACGCTAAATCTATTTTTGTTACATCTTTAGGAATTGGTAATCCACAATCAGCAATACAAATCGCATCTTTATGTCCAATATCGCTAAGCACTTTACTAATACCACTATTTAATATTCCATGTTTTTTCACTTTTTCATCTCCTTTAGCACTGAGTATGCAGTTTGTGCTCCTAAATATTTACAGGTAATTGAAGCTGTTTTAATTCCTTTTTTAATTGCGTCTTGTATACTCATATTGTTTGCAATACCTGATGTGAATCCGGCAACAAATGAATCACCAGCTCCAGTTGTATCTACAACACTTATTTTCTCAGAAGGTTCTATCTTAACCATATTATCGTTATAATACATTACGCCTTTTTCACCTTGAGTAATTATTACTTTTCCTTTATATTTATTAACAATGCTCTCAAGATCATTCGTTTTAAATATTACTTCTGCTTCAGTTTCATTAGGAATAAGAAATTCAACACTTTCAATAATAGACTCATCAAGATCCAATGCAGGAGCTGGATTTAATATTATTTTAATTCCCATCTTTTTTGCCTTTTCAATCATATATTTACTTGTATCAAAATTAATTTCAAGTTGAGCAACTAATATCTCTATAGCTGGATTTTCTTTAAAGAATTTATCTATATCGTATTTTGTTATTAAGTCATTTGCGCCTTTGATAACGACTATAGAATTATCATTATTTGTTAGTTGGATTACAGCTAATCCTGAGTTAGATTCCTTTGTGAGAACGTTCCCATTTAATTCTAAAGAAATTAGGTGATTTAAATATTGTTTCCCAAATACATCTTTTCCCAATGCCCCAAAGAATAATACATTTTCTTCCAAAGCACTTAGGATTACTGCTTGATTTGCCCCTTTACCACCATTTAGTATCCTAAAATCATTGCCAAACAATGTTTCACCTTTAAGTGGAGCTTTATCAATTGTGTATACTAAATCAGTATTTATACTGCCCACAACAGCAATTTTCATAGTATTACCTCCATACTGTGCTTTCTCTTACAAATAGTTCTGCTTCTTGTATGTACTCGTTTTCTTTATAATCATCAAAATTACTTAATATTTTGTAAGCTGTGTTGCACATTTTCTCTATATGTTGATCTATTGTTGTTAATTTAGGAAAAATGTGGTTTGATAATCTGATATTATCAAATCCAGCAAATCGAATTCTCTTAAATCTTTTATTATAATAGAGATTATTTAAGAATGATTGAAGTTTAATCGCCTCATTATCATTTCTTGATATAATTGCACCAATATTGTTTTCTAATATATAGGTACGTAATCTATAAAAATTTACACCATCTTTTTTCTTATACGTATAACTAAATACATCCTTGTTTAATTCATTACAAGCTTTTACATATCCAGCAATTCTTTCTTTTACAGATGAACTTTCCTTGCTTCTAGAAAAAAACATAACATTTTCTTTTGTATTTTCAAAAATATGTTTTGTTAAAATATACCCATTTGTAAAGTTGTTCGATACAATCGATTTCATAGATTCAAATTTCTTATCGATTGAAATAATAGGAACTGTTATTTTTAAGTCTCTTATTTTTTGGTCATCTAATTCACTTCGGCAAAAGAATATTCCATCCACTCTAAATCCTCTTAAGAAAGCTATAGCAGTTAGTTCTCTGGTGTAGTCTGAATCAGTTGTTTTGATAACAAGTGATTTTCCTTCAGCATAAGCTAATTGATCTAGTCTTTTCAATATTTGCAAGAAAAATGGATTATCTAAATCTGGCACAAGTACACCAATTAAATTACTCTTAGATGTTCTTAGAAGTTGAGCGAAATTATTTTTTACATATCCTGTCTTAGATATTGTATTTTCAATAATCTTGCACTTTTCCTTACTTACACCTTCACCTCTTAAGTATCTTGAAATTGTAGATTTACTAATACCAGAGACTTGCTCTAAATCTAATATTGTTATATTTTTCATCTAATCACCTTTTTTATGGGAAGGTTCCCATATTATGATTATAATATACATTTATACTGATGTCAATAAAATTCTCTTCATTTTATAATCGATATATTTGATCTACAAAAACAATGAATTTTTTTTTAGTACATGCGTGTTATAATATACATGGTGATTACATGAAAAGTATTTTTAAGAAAGTTAATTCAGAAATAGTTATTAACAAAAGTAAATTTATCAATTACTTAATACCTGTAACATCTACTGAAGAAGTCAAAGATAAATTAAATGATTTGCGTAAAAAGTATAAAGATGCTAGTCATCACTGCTATGCCTATATTATTGGTAAAAATCAAGAGATTCAAAAATATAGTGATGATGGAGAACCTAGTAAAACCGCAGGAATGCCGATGATAGAAGTCTTAAAGAAACAAGGACTAACAAATATCCTTACTGTTTCAATTAGGTATTTTGGCGGTATCAAGTTAGGGGCAGGTGGTCTTGTTAGAGCATATACTAAAAGTGTTAGTGAAGCATTAAAAAACGCTCAATTTTCATTTCTTGTGAAAATCACAGAAATAAAAATTAGCGTCTCTTTTGATCAAATAGGAAATGTTGAAAAATATATTAGAGATAACTCTATATTACTAAACACCGAATATAATGAAAAAGTGGACTACTTCGTCGAAATTGAAAACGAAAAACTACTAGATTTAACAAACACAA
>JAOZSP010000015.1 GCA_029939615.1 Candidatus Izemoplasma sp.
TTCCACTCTTTATATCTAACGAGGCTCAATCACTTCACGCTTTCGCATTACGGCTCGAATAGTTTCTTGTCTACGCTTAAACCTTATCTCACGACTTCGGCTCCAAAACTAGATACTAGCGATTGGTTAAATCTTACTGGGTTGGAATTCCACCAACTATATATGTGCAACCGAACTGGCGCACCTCCTACTTTATTTTAACATATGATTTTAAAATAGAGAAATTTCAAATCAAACTTTTGATTTAAAAAATTTCTCTATTAAATATATTCGATAATTCAACAAATTCAGAAACACTTAATTTTTCGCCTCTTACTGTTTCACTATGGCCCAACTCAACAAGAATATCAATAATTTGTGATTTGGGTAAATTGAATGCAGCCGCTATATTATTAACCAACGTTTTTCTTCTTTGTGTAAATGATTTTTTTACAATTTTATAAAATAATTCTAAGTTATCTGGCTCTAAATCATATTTTTCTTTGATTTTCATGTGTACAACTGCGCTATCAACATTTGGTATTGGAATAAAAACAGATTTTGGTACCTTCATTGCTATTTTTGATTTTGTTTTAAACTGAATAACAATACTTAAAGAGTTGTAATCTTTTGTACTTGGTTTTGAGGTGAATCGCATTGCTACTTCATATTGCATCATTATAACTAATTCAGAAATTAGATTAGATTCTTCTAATATCTTCATAACAATAGCAGTAGTGATGTAATAAGGTAAATTAGCTATTAATACTATTTTATCAAAACTGTTATCAATTGCTTCTATATCTTCATCAATGTTTCGTTTTAATATATCATCATTAATCAATATTAAATTTTGATTCTTGAAATTATTATTTAAAATAGGAATTAAATCCTTATCTATTTCATATGCTAATACCTTTTTTGCTTTATTTAGTAATATTTCTGTCATACTTCCTATTCCTGGCCCAATTTCAACAACTAGTGTTTCATTAGTAATTTGCGGGATATCAGTTATTTTATTTAAAATAAATTGATCCGTTAGGAAATTTTGTCCGTACTTCTTTTTAATATGAAATTTGTTTTCTTCGATAGTCTTTTTAGTATTTACAACTGTTCCAATTTTATTCATTCTTTCACCTCTTTAAAGCCTGTTTTATCTCTTCTTTTGTTATACTAAACATGTTTAGTTTTCTTAATAACGTTTTCCCATTACTAAGCCCTATCCCAATGTTTTCTGTTAGTTTTTTTCGATTCATTTTTGCGTTTTTACAACCAGTTAATTTAAAATTATATAAATCTTTTATTTCTATTTTATTTTCACTGTTTTTTATACTGGTGGTTACTAACAAGTTTTCTAATGCATTCATTATATCTTCTTTGATTGCGTGTTCAATTCCCACTTTTTTCTTATTTTTACTTATGCATTTTTCTTTTGGCAAAAATGCATGTTTAGTATTTCCAACATATTTGTTGATCATTCTTCTAATTCTTTCTCCTTGGTAATCAGGATCTAATAATAGTATAAGTCCTCTAGTGTTATTTAATATTTTGAGTTCCTTTAGTGTTTCTTCACTTATTTCGCTTCCGTTGGTTATAACAATGTCAATTTGTGGAAAAATGCTTCTTAATTTAGCAAGGTCGTGGTAGCCTTCAACAACCACAACCTCATTAGTTTCTTTCATCTTTAAGCCCTTTTTCTAATAAATAATTATCAAATTCCACTAATCTAGTTGGAATTTCAATATGTTGAGGACATTTTTGAACACACTCTTTACAATCAACACATATATCGGCTGATGCACCTCGTTTAGACATTTCCTCCATCATCCATTTAACATATCCGTCATTTTTATACATTGAATGATTGTTATAAACACGGAAATTACCAGGTATATCAACTCCATAAGGACAGGGTATACAATACCCACAAGAAGTGCAATCTACTTTTGACAAATCAAAAACTTCATTTCTAACTTCTTCTATAATTATGTATTCCTCTTTATTTAATGGTTTATAGTTAGAAAAAGTATTTATATTGTCTTCAACTTGTTCTAGTGTACTCATTCCACTTAGAATTACTTTGACATTTGGTAAAGATGCTACCCATCTAAATGCCCAAGAAGCAACAGAATCATTAGGATTATAATCTTTTAATTTCTTCTCTATTTTCTCGTTAAACTTCGCTAAACTACCACCTTTAACAGGTTCCATAACTATTACGGGAATCCCTTTTTTTGTTAAAATTTCATAGCCTTCTATCCCTTGTTGATGATAAATATCCATATAATTTAACTGAATTTGTACAAAATCCCAATCGTATACCTCAACCCATTTTTTAAATGTTTCTAAATCATCATGAAAACTAAATCCGATATTTAATATTTTTCCTTCATTTTTATGTTTTTCAAGTGTTTTTAATAAATCTAATTCTTTTACTTTATCTAGATATTTTTTGTTTACAGCATGAATCAAGTAAAAATCAAAGTACTCAACTCCTGTTTTTTCAAGTTGTTCGTGGAAAATCCTCTCTACATCCGTTTTTGTTTTACAATCCCATATCGGAAGTTTATCTGCTAGGTAAAAGCTGTTACGGTCTAATTTCTTAATTAATTCTCCAACAAATAATTCACTTTTACCGTCATGATAAGGATAAGCGGTATCAAAATAATTAACACCGTTTTCTAAAGCGTAATTTACCATTTTTGTTGATAAATCTTTATCTATTTCTCCATCTTTTGTAGGAAACCTCATACATCCAAACCCTAACAAAGAAATGTCTTTCAATATTCCATTTACTTTAATTTGTCTTTTTTCCATTTTATTGCTCCTTAAAGTACTTTTCTTTAACACTTGGCTTGACAATAATGTTTAACGCTTGTTTTTGAACCTGAATATTTAGATTACCACTATTAGCTTCTTCTCCATCCATATTCCATTTATGGGGATGATCTGTATATATTTTTAGCTTAGATGTTTTAAATTTTCTAACTCCTGGTAGTATTTTAGGACTTAAGATAAATGAAATGAAATAAAGAAGGTTGTTAAATAATGGAATATACTTATAAACTACTACATCAACTTTACCATCATCTAATATCGGATTAGTAACAATATTAAATCCTGCAACTTTTTTAGAATTAACAACTAGAATTAATGAATAGTAACCTCTTAGAAAGCCATCATCATGTTCTATTTTTGTTTTTATCATAGGAATTGTGAAAAATTCTTTGATACCTGTTAAAAAATATGCGAAAACTCCCAAATATTTCTTAAGTTTTGAGTCTGTAACGTATGAAATATCGACATATGTCCCTATTGCTGTAACATAGGCGAAAGTTCCTTTATTACTATTGGTATAATCCATTTTAGCAACTTCACCGTTCAGTATTATATCAACTGCTTTATTTACTTTTTTTGAAATCTTCAATGTGTTCGCTAAATCACAAGTTGTTCCTGTTGGTATATATCCTACCAAAGGTCTAAACTCACATGCAGCTAATCCATTTAAACATTCATGAAAAGTCCCGTCTCCTCCAGAAACAACCAATAAATCAACTTTATTACAGCTTGCTTCTTTAGCTAATAAAATTGCATGTTTTGGTTTCTCAGTTGCTTTTACGGTTACTATGTATCCATTTTCTTCGAATCTTTTTTTTACTCCATCAACTTTGTCTTCAAAGTCTTTCTTACCACTAACTGGGTTGTAAATTATTGTACATGTTTTCATGGTTTCACCTAATTCCTCATAGAATATTATATCATAATTTAAAGTAAAAGAAAAAGCCGGTTTACGGCCTTAGTTGTTTAATACTTGTGACGCAGTTATTATAGCTGTATTATAAACATCTTCACTATCACAACCACGTGATAAATCGTTAACAGGGCTATTTAATCCTGCTAATATAGGTCCCATTGCTTCAAACCCACCTAGTCTTTGAGCTATTTTATATCCAATATTACCACTATTCAAATCAGGAAAAATAAAAGTATTTGCCTTACCAGCAACTTTACTTCCTGGATATTTCTTTAATCCAACACTTTCAACGAAAGCTGCATCAAATTGCATTTCTCCATCAATATCATATCCTGAATTAGCTGCTTTTGCTAATTTTGTAGCTTTTACTACTTTTGCTGTTTCTTCTGTTTCAGCACTACCCTTAGTAGAGAAAGATAATAATGCAACTTTGGGCACAATTCCAAACATTTCTGCGATTTTAGCTGATTCTACTGCAAATTCAGCTAAATTTTCAGCTGTTGGATTTGTATTTATTGCACAATCTCCAAAAATATATTTTTCGTTTTCTCTTACCATTAAAAAATATCCAAAAGTTCTAGAAATTTCTGGCTTTGTTTTAATAATTTGTAATGCTGGTCTAACAGTTTCACCGGTAGATTGTGTTGCACCACTAACTAAACCATTTGCTTTATTCATGTATACAAGCATGGTTCCAAAATAATTTTCCTTTAAAAGTTGTTCACGAGCATCTTCATTTGTCGTTTTACCTTTTCTTCTTTCTACAAACGCGGTAACCATACTTTCAAAATCGTTATACTCATATGGATCAATAACTTCGCATTCAGAAATATCAAACTCTTTTGATATATTCTTTTTGCTCCCAATTAAAACTGGTCTTATTAAACCTTCTTTACTTAATTTAACTGCCGCTTCAACAATTCTTTTATCATGTGATTCAGGAAACACTATTTTTAGCCCTTTTCCTTTTATTCTTAATTTTAAATCATCAATTATTTTTGACATATAATCACTCCCAACGCTTTATATTTTACATCTTTTCTTGAAAAAAACAAATCATTTTATTGTGGTTGGAGAAAAAATCAAAATGTGATAGAATAATTCTAGGTGATTTTATGAAGAAATTAGACACAATTCTTTTTGATTTAGATGGTACATTAATAAACACAAATGACATTATTGTTAGAAGTTTCCGAGCAACTTTTACTCGTCATTTTCCAGAAGTAGAGGTAACTGATAAAGATATATATTCTTTTATTGGTCCTACATTGGAGCAAACATTTTCAAAATATACTAAAAATCCTTTTATAATACAGGATATGATTGATTCTTATCGTGAATTTTATGTTGTTTTTGAGATTGGAAATTTTGAAATTTATCCTAATGTTTATGAAGTTGTTAAAGATTTAAAAGAAAAAGGATATAATTTAGGAATTTTAACTTCAAAATTTAAGATTGCTGCATGGCCTAGTTTTACTCATTACAAACTTGATGACCTTTTTGATTCTTTTACAGCTTTAGAACACGTTGAACATCCAAAACCTCATAGAAATGCTGTTGATACAGCTTTATCTCATTTTCCTAACCATAAAGAAGTTATTATGATTGGAGACAATCAAGGGGATATTCTTGCTGGTAAAAATGCTGGAATATATAGTGCTGGTGTTGCATGGAGTTTTAAAGGTGCACATCACCTTATGGAAGTTAATCCAGATTTTATGTTAGCTGATATGAAAGATATCTATAGAGTTCTAAATTTGATTGAAGGAGACGAGTAAAATGGATTGTATTTTTTGCAAAATAATAGCGGGGGAAATCCCTTCGTTTAAGGTTTATGAAGATGAGAATGTTTTAGCTTTTTTAGATATAACTCAAGGGACAAAAGGCCATACTTTAATAATCCCAAAAAAACACATTAAGAACGTTTATGATCTTGATGAAGAGACAGCTGCAAACTTATTTAAAGTTGTTCCTAAAATAGCTAACGCTCTTAAGAAATCATTTAATCCTATTGGCATAAATATTGTCAATAACAATGATAAACCTTTACAACAAGTCTTTCATTACCATATACACTTAATTCCACGATATGAAAATGACGGAATGAAATTATCTACAATAAATAATTATGGTAAGTTTAGCAATGACTATTTCAATAATTTAAGTGATTTAATTAAAAAAAGTATTTAAAAAGCTACCAATTTGGCAGCTTTTTTTGTTTAGTCATCAAATAACTCAGTAAATGTTTTAACCATTACTCCTGTAGCTCCTTCCTTGTTAGAAGCTGTTCCAGCAATGTCTAAGTGAATCCATTTGGTATCTTCTTCAATGAATTTTTCAATGAATGCAGCTGCAGTACTTGCCCCAGCTGGTCTCCCACCTGTATTTTTCATGTCTGCAACTTTACTTTTTAGTTTGTCATGATATCCTTTTGAAACAGGCATTTGCCAAATACTTTCATTGGTTTTCTTAGCCGCGTTTCCAAACTCTTTAAGAAATTCTTCATCATTTGTAAATGCCCCAGTAAATTCTTCACCTAAAGCCATTACCATTGATCCTGTAAGAGTAGCAACATCAATAACTTTTTTTGCTCCTTTTTGTTGAGCAAACCATACAGCATCTGCTAAAGTAAGTCTTCCCTCGGCATCCGTTGAAATTATTTCAATAGTTTTTCCACTTGCTGAGGTCAAAATATCGTCTGGAACAATTGCTCCATCACCTATTCTGTTATCAGTTGCAGCAACAACACCTATTACATTTTCTTTTAATTTTAATTTAGCTATAGCTTCAATTGCGCTTATTACAGCTGCAGAACCAGCCATATCTACTTTCATTCCTGGCATGCTAACTGGAGTTTTTAACGAATATCCTCCTGTATCATACATAACACCTTTTCCAACTAATGCAGTTGGATCTTTAAATTCTGTTTTTCCTTGATATTTGATGTAAATTAGTTTAGGTTCGTCTATTGATCCTTTGTTAACACCTAAAAACGCGCCCATATTCATATCTTCAATTGCTTTTTTATTAATTATCTCAACGGTTACATTATCATGTTTTTCTAATTCTTTAGTATAGTTAGCTAAATCAGTAGCATTTAGATAATTGTAAGGTGTATTTACTAAATCTCGACACTTATTAATTGATTTCCCATAAATATATCCTTTTAAAACATTCTTGTAAACGTTAGTTTTTCCATAATAATAAAAATTTTTTTCTTTTTCTTCTGATATTGATTTAAATTTATTTATTTCGTAGTTTTTAGTCAAAATATTTTCTGATAACTCTTGAACTATTTCTAGATAATCATCTGTTTCAAATGTATCTATAAGTATACAATTGTCTCCTTTTAAAGCTGCTATTTTTTTATAAACTTCAATTAATTTTTCTTCTTTTTTTAATTCATCAAAGTTTATAATATGGATTCTTTTTGCTTTAATTTTTCCTAATGTATGAATAGTGGTAAATGGCTCTGTTGTATTGTCTTTTAAAACCCCTCCTAATAAATCGTCAATTTCTTTTACTAATTTATTATTAAGATTATTTGTAACTATAATATCATTTTTTTCTTCTTTTAATTTATATTCTTTTTGTTCATGAATATCAACCATAGTTTCCTCCTATTTTATTACTTCAGTTCTCATATATGGAACTAATACTTTTGGTATCTTAATTGTACCATCTTCTTGTTGATAATTCTCTAATATTGCAACTACTGTTCTGCCTACTGCTAATCCACTTCCATTTAGAGTATGAACAAACTCAGGTTTAGATTCTTTTGATCTTTTAAATTTTATGTTGGCTCTTCTTGCTTGGTAATCTTCTGCATTTGAAATGCTTCCAATCTCTCTATATTTTTTGTATGAAGGTAACCATACTTCAATATCATACGTTTTTCTCATACTAAAGCCTAAATCTCCAGTACATAAATTAACTACTCGATATGGTAATTCTAATAATTTAAGAACTTTTTCACTATGCATTAACATTTCATCTAACTCTTTACTTGAGTTTTCTGGTTTAGTAAATTTAATTAATTCTACTTTATTAAACTGGTGTTGTCTTATAATACCTCTTGTATCTCTTCCAGCACTTCCGGCTTCTTGGCGGAAAGCGGTTGTAAAAGCAGTATATTTTATTGGTAAGTCTTCTCCTTTTAATGTTTCGTTTCTATATAGGTTAATAGTTGGTACTTCAGCTGTTGGATTTAAATACAAATCTCTTTCATCTTCAATTTTAAATGCATCATCTTCAAATTTAGGAAATTGTCCTGTTGCTATCATAGAATCTCTATTAACTATATAGGGAGGAATAATTTCTGTATATCCATGTTCATGAGCGTGCAAATCACTCATAAAATTAATTAGAATTCTTTCTAGCCTTGCACCTAGTCCCTTGTATACTACAAATCGACTTCCAGTGATTTTTCCAGCTCTTTCAAAATCTAAAATATCAAGGTCTGTAGCCAAATCCCAATGCGGTTTTGGTTCAAAATTAAACTTTCTAATCTCTCCCCATTTTTTTATCTCTACATTTTCCTCTTCATCTTTTCCAATAGGTGTATCTTCTCTTGGTAGATTTGGTGTTAGTAATAATTTATTAAAAATATATTCTTCCAATTCTTTCAATTCTTGTTCTAAATTATTTATTCCCTCACCAATGTTCTTTATTTTCTCAAATAGATCTTTAGTATCTTTTTTTTCTCTCTTATATTGTCCTATTTGTTTACTTGCTTCATTTCTTTTTGCTTTTACTTTTTCAACTTCTACTATAATTTCTCGTCTTCTAGCATCTTTTTCAACTAAATCATACAAATAGGAGAAGTCTCCTCCTCGTCTATTTAAAAGATCTACATAGTATTTTGTATTCTCTCTCATTTTTTTGATATCTAACATAATAATTCTCCTCCTCTTTTTATTAAAAATCGCCCTTGTCATCATAACAAGGGCGAATTATATACGCGGTACCACCTTTTTTAGAGTTTCCTCTTTCTCATAGTTTATAACGGAACAATCCGTAGATTATTAATCTCACTCAGAGGTAGATTTCATATAGTCTTATATTAGTTTACACCAACCACTAATTCTCTAAAAACAATTCTATACTACTTAGTCTCTTCAAAGCTTGTTGTCTTGATAATAACAAATATAAATGAATTTGTCAATTTAGCAGAAAATTACTAAGGATATAGTAAATAAATTGCATTTCAAACATCATTTAGATGGCCTTAAGGAACCCCACTTGTGACGGTCAATAATCACTAAGATTTTAGTGATTTTCTAAAACAATTTTAAAATTTCTAAAATTACCAAAAATAAGCAAAAGCGATGGGAAATCCTTTTTATACGGTATCTAAATTTAGAGTAAAGTGACTTTTTATGTTTGAAAGTCAATTTGTTCGTATGCTATCTTCAAATTTTTATTTAGAGCAAAAATTATTGATTATAACTACTTAATACTATCTGAAAGGTAGTATTGTTGACTTTATTTGTTTGTTAGTCAATAATGGTTTTTATTTTCATTTTCATTTTTATCTGTTTTTCTTGTTAATTTATATTCTTTCTAAACAGCTCAAAAAGAGACTAAATATTTTTTTATTTAGTCTCTTTTTGTTTAATTGCTTTTTATTTGGTTACTTTCTGTGGTTTCTATTATCTTTTCTTCAGTTTTTATTTCATTTGTTTCTTCTAACTCTTAAACTATTTCATCTTCTACTTTAGGTACGATTGCAATTGTGGCAACTTTATGTCCTTCGTTTAACTTGATTAATCTAACTCCTTGAGTAGAACGTTTTGATTGTGCTATTTGTTCAATAGGTAATCTTATTATCATTCCTTTTGTGGTAGTAATAATCAAATCTTCATCTCCACCAACACTTCTTAGTTTGGCGAGTAAACCGTTTTTCTCAGTAATATTTAGAGTTTTTACTCCTTTACCTCCACGGTTTTGTTGTCTATACTCATTAACAACAGTTCGCTTACCATAGCCATTTTCCGTAACTACTAGTATTTGATTTCTTTCTTCTGTAACTATTGTAAAACCAACTACATGATCTTCTCCAGAAATTAGAATTCCTCTTACACCACTTGCAACGCGTCCCATTGCTCTTGCTGTTTGCTCATGGAATCTTATTGCTTTTCCGTTTGAAGCTCCTATTATTACATCTCTTTCCCCATCAGTAAGTCTTACTGCTAGTAATTCATCTTCTTCACGTAGATTAATTGCTTTAATACCTGTTGTTCTTATGTTTTTAAAATCTGTAACTGGAGTACGTTTTACTACTCCTTTTTTAGTTACAAAGAACAAGAAATCTTGTGAGTCGAAATCACTGATTTTAGCTACAGCTGCCAGATTTTCACCGTCATCTAAGTTTAATAAGTTTACAATAGGTAATCCTTTAGATGTGCGACCATAATTAGGTACTTTGTACCCTTTCATTTTATAAACTCGTCCTTTATTTGTGAAAAACAGTATAAAGTCGTGGGTAGAAGAGTTGATTAGATGTTCTACTACGTCATCTTCATTTGTTTTCATTCCCTTCATACCTTTACCACCACGGTTTTGTGTTTTGTATATTTCTGTGTTCATACGTTTACAATAACCACTGCTTGTTATTGTTATAATAATGTCTTCTACAGGAATCAAATCTTCATCTTCAATATCAAGGTCTAACGATAAACTAATTGAACTTCGTCTTTCATCTCCATATCGATTTCTTATGTCTAGTAACTGATTTTTCACAAGTTCATATTTTTTATCTTCGTTAGCTAAAATGTATTCTAAATCTTCTATTGTAGCTAATAAACTCTCTAATTCTGTTTCTAATCGTTCTCTTTCTAAGCCACTTAGACGTCTTAGACGCATTTCTAGTATAGCTTTTGCTTGTTCGTTTGATAAATCAAATTTCACCATTAATTTTTTTTCTATTTCATCATATGAATTTCTAATTGTAGCTATTACTTCATCGATGTTATCAAGTGCTTTTAGTAGTCCTTCTAAGATATGAGCGCGTGATTTAGCTTTTCTTAGCTCGAATTGTGTTTTTCTTGTTAATACTTCTATTTGATGGTTAATATAATGCATTAGTATGTCTTTTAGTGGTAGTACTTTGGGTTCGTTGTTTACTAAAGCTAACATATTAATACCAAATGATGTTTGTAGAGGTGTATATTTATATAAGTTATTCAACGTAACCTCAGCGTTAACATCTTTTCTTAATTCAATAACAACTCTTATTCCTTTTCTATTTGATTCATCTCTTAAATCTGTTATTCCTTCAACTCTTTTTTCTTTTGCTAACTCAGCAATTTTTTCTATTAATTTAGATTTGTTAACTTGGTATGGGATTTCTGTTATTATTATTGATTTTTTCCCATTTCTATGTTCTATTATCTCAGTAGTAGCTCTAATCTTTATAGAGCCGTTTCCTGTTTCATAAGCACGTCTTAAATTAGACATTCCCATAATTGTTCCACCTGTTGGAAAATCAGGTCCTTTAATGTATTGCATTAGTTCATCTACTGTTATTTTTGGATTATCAATGTAAGCTAAAATACCATCGATAACTTCTGTTAAATTATGAGGAGGAATATTTGTTGCCATTCCAACTGCGATTCCTGTAGATCCATTTACTAATAGATTAGGAAACTTTGCTGGTAAAACACTTGGTTCTCTTTCACTTCCATCATAGTTATCAATAAAATCAATAGTGTCTTTTTTTAAATCCGATAACATTTCTGATGTTATTTTCATCATTTTTGATTCTGTATAACGCATTGCTGCTGCGCCATCTCCATCTATTGATCCAAAGTTTCCGTGACCATTAACAAGTGGATAACGATAACTAAATATTTGTGCCATACGTACCATTGCATCATAAATTGAAGAGTCACCATGTGGATGATATTTCCCCATAACGTCTCCGACAATACGTGCTGATTTTTTGTATGCTTTGTCTGGATATACACCCAGTTCTTCCATTCCGTAAAGAATTCTTCTATGAACAGGTTTTAATCCATCTCTAACATCTGGTAAAGCTCTTGAAACAATAACACTCATAGCATAACTTAAAAATGATGTTTTCATCTCTGTTGAGATGTTTATTTCTTTTACATTATCGTACATTACTTTGTTTTCTTCCATGTTTGCCATCTCCTAAACATCCAAATTTTGAACATAAATAGCGTTTTTTTGAATGAATTCTCTTCGTGGTGCAACATCTTCACTCATTAACATGCTAAATACTTCATTTGCTTCAATTGCGTCTTCTAGTGTTACTTGAAGTAGTGTTCTTGTACTTGGATCCATTGTTGTTTCCCAAAGTTGAATTGCGTTCATTTCTCCAAGACCTTTATATCTTTGGATTGTTACTCTTGGTCCAAACTCTTTTAATAATGGTTTTAGTTCTTCTTCTATATATGCGTATTGTACGCGTTTTCCTTGTTGTACTTTGTATAAAGGAGGTTGTGCAATATAAACATATCCTTTTTCTATTAACGGCTTTAAATGTCTAAATAAGAACGTAAGAAGTAATGTTCTAATGTGTGCTCCATCAACATCTGCATCTGTCATAATTATTATTTTATGATATCTAGCATTAGAAATGTTAAATTCTTCTCCAATACCCGTTCCAAATGCTTGAATCATTGATAAAATCTCTTTATTACCTAGTATTTTATCTAAACGAGCTTTTTCAACATTAATTACTTTACCTCTTAGTGGTAAAATTGCTTGAAATTCCGATTCTCTACCTTGTTTTGCGCTACCACCAGCACTGTCACCTTCGACAATGTATATTTCTGATTTTCTTGGATCTTTACTTCTGCAATCTGCTAATTTTGATGCAAATCCAAGTCCATCTAAAGGACTTTTTCTTCTTGTAGCTTCACGTGCTTTTTTAGCTGCCAATCTAGCTCTTGAAGCAATTAATGATTTTTCAATAATTATTCTTGCATCATTAGGATTTTCGTGTAAATATCTATCTAATCCCTCACTTAAGATGTTAGCAACTATTTTTCTAACTTCTGTTGATCCTAATTTTGATTTTGTTTGTCCTTCAAATTGTGGATCTGGATGTTTAACACTAATAATACATGTTAAGCCTTCTCTGGTGTCTTCTCCAACCATTGATTCATCTTTTTTAAAGATGTTATTATTTTTACCGTAATTGTTCAAAACACGCGTTAAAGTCATTCTAAACCCTTCTTCATGTGTTCCACCTTCAATATTGTTTATATTATTTGTGAAACTAAATATGTTAGGACGATATTGTGTATTGTATTGCATTGCTATTTCAATTACAATGTCATCTATTTCTCCTTCACAAAAAATTACATCTTTGTGTAAAACCTCGGTAGAACGATTTAAATATTGGACATATTCTTTTATTCCACCTTCGTAGTAGTAACTGTTTGTAATTGGTTCTTCTGTTCTTGAATCTGTTATATTAATTCTTATAGCGCGATTTAGAAACGCTAGTTGTTGAACACGATTTCTTAAAATCTCATATTCATATACTGTTGTTTCTTTAAAAATGTTTGGGTCTGCTTTAAATGAAATTATTGTTCCTGATTTATCAGATGGTCCGTGATCTATTAATTTAGTTACACTAAACCCATATTCATATCGTTGGCTATATTTTCTTCCATCTTTATGTATTTCTACTTCCATCCATACACTTAGGGCATTAACAACACTTGCTCCTACACCATGTAATCCTCCTGATACTTTATATGATTTATTATCAAATTTACCACCAGCATGTAGTGTTGTTAAAATTGTTTCAACCGCTGGTAACCCCGTTTTATGGTGGATATCTACAGGTATCCCACGTCCGTCATCAACAACCTTTATGACATCTCCCTCTAATATTTCTACTGTAATTGAAGATGCTTCCCCTGCTAGTGCTTCATCTATTGAATTATCTACTATTTCCCATACTAAATGATGTAAACCTTTAGGTCCTGTTGTACCTATATACATTGCTGGTCTTTTTTTAACAGCTTCTAATCCTTCTAAAATTTGAATACTACTTGAATTATAATCACTCTTCATGGTTGTCGCTCTCCTTTATGTGTCCTTTTTCGATAGTATATATTTGATAATTAGATATTTTATCTAAATCAATATCTGATATTTCTGTTGACGTAATAAATGTTTGGATATTTTCTTCAATATATTCTAGTAAATTGTTTTGTCTTGTCTTATCTAATTCACTTAATACATCGTCAAGTAATAAAACCGGATAATCTTTTTTGTAGAAGTATATAAAATCTACTAAAGCGAGTTTTATAGCTAAAACTGCTGTTCTTTGTTCTCCTTGACTTGCGTGTGATTTAATAGAAAATTCATTTATAAAGAACTCTATTTCGTCACGATGTACTCCTAAATTAGTAGTACCTGTAATAATATCATACTGATATTTACTTATATATTCTTCTTTAAAATTATTTTTAATAGAAGGAATATATTTGATTCTTAAAACATCTTCACTTGAAGATAGTTTTTTGTAATGTTTTTTTGCATATTCTTCAATTTTTTTTAGAAATTTGTCTCTTTGTTTTAAAATATCTATTTGATATCCAACTAATTGATCTGTGATTACATCTAACAACATAAAATCTTTAGTCGGTTTCTTTTGCATTATTTTTAGTAAATCATTTCTTTGTTTTAATACTTTTCTGTAATTTTGTAAGTTGTATAGGTATTCTTTAGATGTTTGTCCTATCTCAATGTCGAGAAATTTTCTCCTTATTTTAGGATTTCCTTTTATTAGTTCTAAATCCTCAGGAGCAAACATAACAATATTAAGTAATCCTATATATTCGCTCAATTTAGTTAACTCTATTTGGTTGTGTTTCGCCTTTTTACCGAGTTTTGACACCACCATATCTAATTCTATATCTTTATCTTTTAAATTGATTAGGGATTTAATTTTAGCGAAATCAGCGGTATTATATATCAAATCAGAGTCTTTAGAGTTCTTATGTGATTTTGTAAAAGCTAAAACATATATAGATTCCAATATATTTGTTTTTCCTTGAGCATTATTCCCAATAAATATATTTGTGTTCTTGTTAAAACTAAGTGAAAGTGATTTGTAATTTCTATAGTTTGTTAGTTTAATTTGTTCTATTTTCATTTTTTTATTATTTTATAAACACCAATTGATTTTATTAGTATTTTGTCTCCTGGATATATTTTTTTTCCTCTTCGTGATTCTAATATGTCATTAACGTATATTTTGTTTTCTTGTAATATTGCTTTTACCATCCCTCCAGAAGAAGATATGTTAGCAAATTTAATAAATTGTCCTAATGTGATGTATTCACTTTTTATTTTAATTTTTTCCATAAAAAAATCACTTTCTTTCATATATATTATTATTAATATATATATATTATACTATGATTTAATAAAATAAGCAAGTTTCTAAGTTATAAAAAAAAGTCCAAATTGGACTTTTATTCTGTTCTTACTGGTAATATTAATTGTAGCATGTTTTCGTCGTATTCACCTTTAATTATAAATGGTCTTATTTCACCTGTGAAATTAACAGAAACTTCGCTAGAATTAAATATTTTTAAAGCGTCTAACATGTATTTAGAACTAAAAGCAATTCTAAAAGGTTGTCCAATTATTTCATCTACAGGATAAACTTCTTCTAAAATTTTTCCAATTTCAGGACTGTTTGAAGTTATTTCTACAATATTATCTTGTCTTAAAGCTAATTTTACTATTGCGTTGTTTCCGTCGCGACTAGATAATAAACTTGCTCTTGCAATAGCTGTAGATAAATTTTCTTTGTTAAATCTTATAACTGTTGGAAATTCTGTTGGAATTAATTTTGATGTTTCTGGATAATTACCTTCAAGTAATCTTGATTGGAATAACAAATTATTGTATTTAAATAATATTTTTGAATGATCAAAATGTAATTCTACAGAGTCGTTGTTGTTTTCTAACACTTTAATTAATTCCTCTAAACTACGCCCTGGAATTATAATATTTAAAGGTTCATAAGCTTCTGATAATTCAATCTCTTTTTGACTTAAACGATAACTATCTGTAGCTATTGCTTTTAATTTTTTACCATCAATTTTAAAATTAACACCTGTTAAAATAGGTCTATTTTCAATAGAAGATGTTGCAAAAGCTGTTTGTCTAATTATTGTTTTTAATACTCTAACATCAATTTTTATTGATTTAACTTTCTCACTAAATTGTAATTCAGGGTAATCTTCTAAATCCATCATATTTAAAGTAATATCTGATCGATCTGCTTCAATTCTCAACATATTATCTGCTGCCATTGATAAAGATACTTTTAATCCATCTAGTTTTCTTATTATTTCAATAAAATATTTTCCAGGTATTAATACCGAACCTTCACTATTTACATCTAAACTATTATCTTTAATTTTTAATTTAATAGCTATATCAGAATTACTAGTAGTAATAATTAAATGATCTTTTAATACTTCTAATTTAATTCCTTGTAAAGCAGGATTTGGTGTTTTATTCGATAAAGCTTTTTGAGCAATTATCAAATTACTTAGTAATATGTCTTTATTAATCTTAAAATTCATAAAATCACCCCTAATTAATTATTGTTTATATTATTGATTATTATTATGTAGTGTGGATTTGTGGAAACCTCACTAATTCATAGTCATATTATATCATATAATGCTATTTATAGCGATTTATTTTTTTATTTTTGTCCACATTTTATTGTGAGTTTTTCAACATCTTTCCTCACGTTTATATCCATTTCAATTTCGTTTGTTATTTTCTCAACAGAATGAATTACAGTTGAATGATCTCTATTATTAAAAAATGTTCCTATTTTTTTATAAGGTAAGTCATACATTATTTTTATTAAATACATAGATACTTGTCTAGGAAAGACATATTTAGCTGTTCTTTTTTTTGAGATTAAATCACTTGTAGAAATACGATAATAATCACTAACACTACTCATTATGTTTTTTATTTTATTTTCATTAAGATAATTATCGTTAATTCGCGGCTTTACAAGGTTTTCTAAAGCTATTTCAGCATTTTTAACATTAAATTCTATATTAAAAGCAGTACAATAAAATAAAACTCTTTTTAATGCTCCTTCTAATTCACGAACGTTGTTATCAAAAACACTTGCTATATATTCAACAACATCGTTTGGAATTAAATCAGAATTTGATGTTTCAGCCATTAATTTCTTTTTAAGAATTTTTATCCTATGATTCAAGTCGGGTCTGTTTATATCAACAGTAACTCCCCATTCGAATCTAGAAGTTAATCTTGACATGATATCTTTTAAATCATTTGCACTACGATCACTTGTAATAACGATTTGTTTTCTTTGTCCGTGTAATACCTCAAAAAGTTTAAAAAATTCGTTTTGTGATTGTGTTTTATTAGATAAAAACTGTATGTCATCAACTAATAAAACATCAACTGATCGATACTTTTGATTAAATTCATCAAATTTCTTTCTTGAAGCATGTCTTACATACTCTTCTACAAACTGATCTGTTTTAACATATAATACTTTCTTATTCATATCACCCTCAAGAATATAATTACCAACACATTGCATTAAATGTGTCTTACCTAAGCCAACATCACCGAAAATATATAAAGGGTTAGCAACAATGCCAGGTTGATCGGCAACTTTTATTGCACTGGTGTACGCAAGTCGATTTGAATTACCAACTACAAAACTATCAAAAGTATAACTTGAATTTATGTTTCCTTGAAGGAAACGATTTAACAAAGCGTTATTAACATCAGTTACAGAATAGTCTTTCTGATCTGATAATTCATTCGAAGCTTGTTCTTCTGTCATTATTCTGAATTTATGTCTCTCATCAAGTCTAAATTCAATGTATCGATTCAATTTATTGAGATATAACATTTCAATTCGCTTTTTTATGAATTCATTTGGAGCCACAATATAAATATAATTGTTTACAACCTTAAAAACTGTACTCACAGGTTCAAAAATTTCTGTGAATACAACATCTTCTAAATCTTCTTCTAAAGAATGTTTAATTTCTTCCCATAATTGGGTGTATTTTTCCATGTACATCACCTCTTGTTCTTACGTATATAAATATAACATAAAAAAATATGGAAAAGAAAAAAAACTTCTCCACTACTATTGTGGATAACTTTTTTAATCCACACCATTTTCCCAAAGAATAGACATGCTAAATTGCTTTTAAATAGGGTCTTTATGGTGGTTATCAACATTTCCACTTTTTGTAGTATCCCAATAAACCACATTTCCACATTAAGGGGTATTGAAACAACGAAAAACAGCCAAAAAAGACTGTGGATAACTTTTCGGTATTTACTTGTTTTTTTATTTTTTTAAATAATATATTGACACATGATTTTATTACATATATAATGTTATAGCATGGTTTTTAACATTTAAGTAGGAGGTGTTGATAATGCCAAAAAGAACATATCAACCAAATAAACGTAAAAGAGCAAAAACTCACGGAT
>JAOZSP010000128.1:0-3117 GCA_029939615.1 Candidatus Izemoplasma sp.
ATATGTACGATAGAGACTGGCGTATCTACACAAAAAGTGAAGAACTTCCAAGTGTAAAAGTAGGTAGTAAAGCAAGCATTTCACAAGCATTATTATCAAATGGTTGTATTGTTGCTGGTACTGTTAAAAAATCTGTACTATCACCAGGTGTAATTATTCATCCAGGTGCTACAGTAATAAATAGTGTTATCTTAAATGACACCGAAGTAATGCCAAATGCTTATATTGAAAATGCTATTATCGATAAAAGGTGTATTATTAAAGAAAGTGTTGTTATTGGAGATGGAAATGATTTATCACCTAATAAAGACAACCCAAAACTTTTATCAAGTGGAATAAATGTTGTAGGTAGCGGAGTAACTATTCCTCAAGGTACTATTATCAAACGTAATTGTCGAATCTTCTCTACTGCTAAATTTGATAAAAAGGAAATAGAATCAGGATCTACTCTAAAATAATCCAAAAGAAAAAGGCTTTTTAGCCTTTTTTTTCGATTAAATAATCAACAATCTTCAAATAATTAACTCGAGGAGCAAATCCTTCAGGAATCAATTGTCCTTTTTCCTTGATTTCTTTGAAAGTAATCGACTTTCTACCATCAACCGAACGATTATGATAACTTATTAAATCACTAGATTCTAAAAGGTATATCTCATCTAATACTTTGATAAATATTAGTAAAAAACTAATTCCGCCATGTTCATCAATTTTCTTTAGATGTTTTACTTGATGAGGATGAATATTTGAAAGGGGAAAACTCGTTTTATTTTGTGTTTCCTTTGCTTCAAAATCAATGTAATGGCCTTTATATATACCATTATAGTCAGTAGTCGAAGGGATTTTATAATAAGCTTCTTTTATAACAGCACCACTACGACTAGGATAATCAACTTTAACTATCTGAATTGGAATAGGTTTCTTATGGATAACAGCTATATCATGGGCAAGGTAATATTCATTCGTTTCATTAATCATATTCTCAAAATTCATACCTCTATTGGAGTAATTTTGCTTTTGTTTTTGAAATCCTTGTTTTTTGTTTGGATAATTAACCATAATATTCACCTCTTTTAAGTAGTATAACATAAAAATAATGGTGAATAATACCTTTTCATGTTGAAAAAAACGAAAAAATGATACACTGAGCAAGATATCTAATAATTTGTGTTATAATTAAAAAGACAAAAGTATAAGGAGGTGTAAAATTGGCAAGAATAAAAATATTTGCGTTAGGTGGTCTCGGCGAAAACGGGAAAAACATGAATTGTGTTGATGTTGACAACCAAATTTTCATATTAGATGCTGGACTAAAGTATCCAACGCTTGAATTATTCGGAGTAGATAGTATTATTCCTGATTTTACATATTTAGAGAAGAATAAAAATCGTATTATAGGATTATTTCTAAGTCATGGTCACGAAGACCATATTGGAGCTGTTCCTAAGTTATTAAAAATTTTAGATTTACCGATTTATGGATCTCACTTCACTTTGGCTATCTTAAAAGATGTTTTAGAAGATCAACAAGTTAGTTTAGAAAACTTGAAATTGATTGAAGTATCATCTAAAAAAAAATTAACATTTAATGCGATAAATGTTGATTTTTACAATGTAACTCATAGTATTCCCGAAAGTTTAGGAATAGCAATAACTACTAAAGATGGGGTTGTTGTTTATGCACCTGATTATAATTTCAATCAAAATGTTCATAAAAGTTATAAGACTGATTTTGAGCAACTAGCTAAAATAGCAGGAAAGCCAGTATTAGCATTACTAACTGAATCTCTAGGAAGTGAAGGAAGTTATACCCATAACTCAAACAGCCTAGATCATATATTGAATAAGTCTTTCTATCAAGCTGAAAGTAGAATTATAGTTACTGCCTTTTCAACTGATTTAGTTCGCATTCAAAAAATTATTGATATTGCGATTAAATATAACCGTAAAATTGCGATTATAGGTCGTAAAACACAAAGAACAGTCGATATTGCTGTAAACTTAGGATATTTAATAATACCTGAAGGTTGTTTAGTTAATTTACGATTTATTGATGATAAGAATAAAAATGAGCTTAAAGATGCTGTTGTACTAGTAACTGGCGATAGACATGAACCGTTTTATATGGTACAAAGAATGGTTAAAAAGTTAGATCGTTTAATTCATATTAATGAAGAAGATACAATCATACTAATGACTCCACCAATACCAGGTACTGAGAAAATAGCTGCTAGAACATTAGATATTTTATATCGTAATGATGTAAACGTAATAAAAATAGATAAAAAAATACTACCACATTCTCATGCTAGTAGTGAAGATATTAAATTATTAATCAATATGATGAATCCCCGTTATATAATCCCTGTTATTGGTGAATATAGACATCAATATGCTCTTAAGAATATATGTTTAGATATGGGATTTAGTAAAAGCAAAATTATTATGTTAGATAATGGCCAAATTGTTGAAATGAATAACGGAAAAGTTATTAATACAAAAGAAAGTATTACAAGTGGTGATATTTTAGTTGATGGTATTTTAGAAAGTGATGTTTCTGATGTAGTTTTACGAGATCGTGAGCTTTTAGCTCAAGATGGTGTTTTATTAATTATAGCTAATGTTAATGCTCGCACTAAAACTGTAATTACGACACCAGAAGTAGTTAGTAGAGGCTTTGTGTATATGAAAGAAAATGAGGACTTGATTAATGAAGTTATTGATATCTTTTTAGAAGTGAGTAAAAAGGAATTAAATAGCAAGTATATTAACTGGAGAAACTACAAAAATAGTGTCAAAGATAAAATAAGTAAACATTTATACCGTAAAACAAAAAGAAGACCAATTATTATTCCAGTAATAGTAGATACTCAAACATAAAAACGGCTATTTTTAGTCGTTTTTTAAACATTTTTTGGTTATTGATTGTTATTCCTTTGGGAACTTATCTTTTTACTTATTTTTATCCTTTATTAGAAAGAAAATCAATAGAATCAAAAATAAACCAAGAACTACCTTTTGCAACAATACATATGTCTGCTATTTCAGAATCACAAGTTGAGCCGATTAATATTTTTAAAATAATTATGGTAACAAAAGAATATCCCACTCTTGAAAAAGT
>JAOZSP010000128.1:3127-5117 GCA_029939615.1 Candidatus Izemoplasma sp.
TTTAAAAATAACACTTCAAATGAGTAAATATTCACATATAAATATAAAAATACTGGCAAAACTCTTTACAATTCACGCATAATTACATATAATATATATAAAGATTTTAAAAAAAATAGGAGGATTCTTAATGAAAAAATTATTATTATTAGTTGCTTCATTAGTTTTAGTTTTCGGACTTGCTGCATGTGGTGAAGAAAAAGAAACTTATGAAATCGCAATGATTACTGACTCAGGAACAATTGATGATGAGTCTTTCAATCAAGGAACTTGGGAAGGTATTGAAGAATTTTGTACTGACAATGATTTGACTTACAAATATTATAAACCTTTAGAAGTTTCAGACAATGCTTATTTAGACGCAATTGAATTAGCAATCGAAGGTGGAGCTAAAGTTGTTGTAACACCTGGATTCTTATTTGAAACAAGCGTATTTGCTGCTCAAGATTTATATCCTGATGTAAAATTCATCTTAATTGATGGTACACCTCATGATGGTAACTGGGGACCAGACCAAGTTTGGAATACAGCAGATAATACTATGCCTATCTTATTTAATGAACATGAATCTGCATTCTTAGCTGGATACGCAGCTGTAAAAGACGGATACAGAAACTTAGGATTTACTGGTGGAATGGCTGTTCCTGCAGTTGTTAAATTTGGTATTGGTTATGTTGCTGGTGCTTATTACGCTGCTGACGAATTAGGACTTACTGCTGCTGACATTACATTTGGAGATGCTAATTATCATTACTTCGGAGATTTCGCTCCTAGTGATGATCACAAAAACTTAGTTTCTGGATGGTACGTTGCTGGTACTGAAATCGTATTTAGTGCTGCTGGTGGAGCTGGAGCAAGCGTTATGGCTGCTGCTGCTGACAATAGTGCAAAAATGATTGGTGTAGATATCGACCAAGCTGGACAATCAGATACAGTTGTAACAAGTGCTCTTAAACAACTTGGAAATGCTGTTAAACAAGGGCTTCAAGCTTACTTAGATGGTGATTTCGTTGGAGGAGCAACTGTAGTTAAAAGTGCTATAAATGACGGTGTTGCTTTACCTATGGATACTTCAAGATTTACTTCATTCACACAAGCTGATTATGACGCTATTTATGCTGACTTAGTAGACGGAACTATCGTAGTTCCTGCAGATACTACTGCATTAGCTACATTCTTAGCTGCTTTAACAATTGATACATCTGGAGCTCCAACTACAGCTGTAATCGATAACGTAACTGAATAATTTACATTAAAAAAGGAAAGATTCATCTTTCCTTTTTTAATGCAAAAATTTGCATATATATAATTAATTATATATAAATTAGCATCTACTCTTTGATTTTAATGATAATTATGATAAAATTTTTAAAAGAGGTGAAGAATATGGAATATATAATTGAAATGCTTAATATCACCAAAGAATTTCCTGGAATAAAAGCTAATGATAATGTTACCTTGCAGTTAGTAAAAGGTGAAATTCATGCTTTATTAGGGGAAAATGGAGCAGGAAAATCTACTTTAATGAGTGTCTTGTTTGGGTTATACACTCCTGAAGAAGGAATTATCAAAGTATCTGGAAAGGAAGTCCAAATTACGAATCCTAATGATGCAAATGCTTTAGGAATTGGGATGGTACATCAACATTTTAAATTAGTACATAATTTTACTGTTGCTGAAAACATTGTTCTTGGTTTTGAAGATACTAAATACGGCTTACTGCAATTTGATGAGGCTAAAAATAAAATTCAAGAATTAAGTAACCACTATAAACTAAAAGTTGATGTTAATTCATTAATATCTGATATTAGTGTGGGGATGCAACAACGTGTTGAAATCTTAAAAATGTTATATCGTGATGCTGAAATACTGATTTTTGATGAACCTACTGCAGTATTAACTCCGCAAGAGATTGAAGAATTAATGTCAATCATGAAAGACTTAACTAAAGAAGGAAAATCAATTATTTTAATTACTCATAAATTAAATA